>CAIWXG010000161.1 GCA_903916555.1 uncultured Bacteroidota bacterium | reverse complement strand
TCGGCACTTTGGGCAATGGCGAGCATCTGCAACTATACCCCAACCCTGCAAAAGATAATTTTACTATTGAGGGTGCTATGGGGTGTGAAGTGAGGATTTATAATATGGTAGGTCAATCCTTCGACAAGCTCAGGATGACAACGAATAAAGAAACGATAGATATTAGTGGTTTAAGTAAATGTGTATATATTGTTGAAATTTTAGAACCGGAAACAGGAATGAGTGTGAGTAGAAGGGTTGTAAAGGAATAGTGTTTTTGCATTTGTATCAAGTGAATCAAGAAAATCAAGTGAATCGTGGTTCAGACAAATTTCAGGCATTCCAATCTTTCTGCATTGTAGCCAAATGTTCTTCATTAGCTGTCAGTTTTGCTAAACGGTTAATTATACTTTCTACTAAAGAATCGGGGCAAGAAGCACCGGAGGTAATCATAACTTTTATATTTGGAGTCGGGGGTAGGTAGGTTTCTGTAATTATTTCGCTATGTGTGTGTAAATCGAAATGTTTTATTATTTTATTATCTATTAAACATGTTTCGTTACTTATAAAATAGGTAGGTAGTATAGCTTCACAAAGTTCTACTAAATGGCTGGTATTAGAGCTATTATAACCACCTATCACTAAGGCTAAGTTTGCCTCCACTGTTTCTAGCATATTTAAAACAGCAGTTTGGTTGTCGTGTGTTGCATAGCATAAAGTATCTCGCATATCAGCAAAATGCAATTCTTCGTTTTTATCTTTATTGCTGTAAAAGTTGGTAATCGTGTTTTTCAAATATTCAGAAATAGCTTGTGTTTCGGTTGCAAGCATGGTAGTTTGATTTACAACACCAATTTTAACTAAATCCTTTTCAACATCAAATCCGGTAGAAAACTGACCCTTAAAATCCTCGTAAAATTGTTTTGCAGGCAATTCTTTTGCAATGTATTTTCCTAATAGTTGGGCTTGTGCCATATCTTTTACAATAAGGGTTGGTGTATTTTCTTTACTATGCGAAAATGTAGCTCTTGTTTCTTCATGTCCGGGTTTGCCATGTATAATAATGGTATAACCCTCCTTACCTATTTTTGCAGCACGGTTCCAGACTTTTTCTACGAATGGGCAGGTAGTTTCATAGATAGTTGGGTTGATACCTATAGATTTTAATTTCTCCTCAATTTCAACTGTAGTACCAAATGCTGGAATAATAACAATGTCATCCCTATTTAAGTCATCCCAATTTAGTAGCATATTACCTTTTGTATCCATAATAAATCGAACACCTAATGCAAGTAAATCCGCATTTACACCGGGATTATGTATCATTTCACTAAGCAGAAAAACACGTTTGCCTTTATTTTCTTCTACTGCATTAAATGCTATTTCAATTGCATTTTCTACACCGTAACAAAAACCGAAATGACGAGCAAGAATTAGTTGCAAAGTACCTAATTGCAGAATAGTAGGGGTAAAATCATTTTTCATTTTATCAGCAACTTTACGACTTTGTTTTATGGTATTTACCAGTGGGCTGCGATAATGTATCGGTACATTGAATGATTTCATAATCGGCAAAATTAATAGTTTCAAACTGCCTAAAAAACATAAATTATATTTATGCTTTCATTCATTTAAATGTTTATAGGTTTAATTTTAATGTTGTCCTAGAAAAAAATAAACTAAGGATGGTTCAATATGACCAGCCGTTCTCAATTTTGTATTAGCACACCCTAAAAATTGATATGAATAAATAGAACGCATTGCCTCTTTGTAATATGTTTTTCTCTAATTTCTTTTTCAAAGTATTGTAAAGATACCCCATTTTGTTTATTCGGGTTTTTTATTCATTTTTATTGTTTCTATTTTTCAATATTAACTGTTATAGGTTTTTACTACATTTGCCTTATTAAAAACAAAAAAATAATTTCTTAAAAACAATAAATATATGGCTTACGATATTATAATAATTGGCAGTGGCCCCGGTGGATACGTTGCTGCAATACGTGCAGCACAATTAGGGTATAAAGTTGCTGTTGTAGAAAAAGAAGCTCTGGGTGGTATTTGCCTTAATTGGGGCTGCATACCTACAAAAGCATTATTGAAAACTGCAAGCGTTTATGAACAATTTACACATGCTAAAGATTATGGTATTATAGCTAATGATTTTAAACCGGATTTTGATGCAGTAGTAAAACGCAGTAGAGGTGTTGCTGACAAAATGAGTAAAGGTGTACAATTTTTAATGAAGAAAAATAAAATTGACACCCTAATGGGCTACGGCAAAATCACTACAAATAAAACAGTTGAAGTTACGGATGCCACTGGAAAACAAACTACTTACGAAGCTCGCCATATTATATTAGCTACAGGTGCTCGTAGCCGTGAATTACCTAACTTACCAATTGATGGTGTAAAAGTAATAGGTTACAGACAAGCAATGGTATTACCTAAGCAACCTGAAACCATGATTGTTGTGGGTAGTGGTGCTATAGGTGTTGAATTCGCCTATTTCTATCGCAGTTTAGGAACTAAAGTTACCATTGTAGAATTCTTACCTCGTTTGGTGCCGGTTGAAGACGAAGAGGTATCAAAAGAACTAGAAAGAAACTTTAGAAAAAAAGGTATTACTGTTATGACAAATGCCAGTGTACAGAGTGTAGATACCACTGGTAACGGGGTAAAAGCAAAAGTAAAAACAGAAACAGGTGAAGTTATTCTTGAAGCTGAAATAATGTTAAGTGCTACCGGCATTACTGCCAATATAGAAAATATTGGTTTAGAGGCTTTAAACATTAAAACTGAAAAAGGCAAAGTTTTAGTAGATAAATATTATAATACGAATGTAGCGGGCGTTTATGCCATTGGCGACATTACTCCGGGCCAGGCTTTAGCACATGTTGCGTCTAAAGGTGCTATAATATGCATAGAAGCAATTGCACATAAAGAATGTAAGTATGCACACCAACCCGAACCATTAGATTATGGTAATGTACCGGGTTGTACTTATTGCAGTCCTGAAATAGCAAGTGTAGGTATGACGGAAAAACAAGCACGTGATGCCGGTTATGAACTGAAAATCGGTAAATTCCCATTCTCAGCATCGGGTAAGGCAAGTGCATCTGGTGCTACTGAGGGTTTCGTTAAGGTAATTTTTGATGCAAAATATGGTGAGTTGTTGGGTACACACATGATAGGTTATAATGTTACAGAGATGATTGCAGAATCTGTTGTGGCTCGTAAATTAGAAACTACTTGGCAAGAATTATTAGATAGCATACACCCACACCCAACTATGAGCGAAGGTGTAAAAGATGCTGTAGAAGTAGCACTTGGTGAAGCAATACATTTATAATTGAATATAGTATAGGTATAAATAATAAGTGGTTGCAGATTTCTTTGCAACCACTTATTATTTATACTTGTATAATTATTAATCTATACAGGTTGCCAATATTGGAAAGGTAATATAATTCCTTCTTTTAAAAAAGTAATTAATTTTTTATGAAAATTTACATCTTCCATAAAATCTAAATTATTAGCTTCTATTACTATCGTTTTTATACCTGATATTTTAAGAAACGAATTATAACTATTTTGAATTTTTAAAAGATATTCAGCTTTTATCTCTTTTTCATAACTGCGACCTCTTTTGGCAATATTTTCTTGCAATTTTTGTATAGGTGCATCCAAATAGATTAGAATATCGGGTTCCGGAATCTGATTATAAATAATGTCATAGAATTTTGTAAATAAGTCGAATTCGTTTTTGTTTAGGTTAGCACAAGCAAAAAGTTTTGTCTTTATAAAAGAATAATCCGATACTATTAACTGATTTTTTGCTGTTTTCTTATTTATATACTCTTTCATTTGTGCATATCTTTCATGCAGAAACGATAATTCTAATGATAATGCATATTGACTTGGATTCTTGTAAAAAAGTGGTAAAAATGGATTATCTGAAAATTGCTCTTCTATCAAGATTGCATCAAAATCTTGAGCCAATTGATTGGCTAAGGTTGTTTTACCTGCACCAATATTACCTTCTATTGCAATGTATTTATACATAGTGTAAATATTTGAATGCTAATCTTTGTATATTACTATTTCTAAATCATCTTTGCAATCTGCAAGTAGCTCAGATATGGTTTTATGGAATACTGGATGTATAAAGTCCGGTGCAATATCATTTAGAGGTTGTAAGGTAAATAGCCGTTCTTGTACATAAGGATGTGGAACTATTAATTGTGGTAGGTTTATAATATCACTGTTGTAAAAAAGTATATCAATATCTAAGGTGCGAGGTCCCCATTTTTGTGTCCTGATTCTACCTAAAGCAGTTTCTATTTTATTAAGGGCATTTAATAAGTCTAATGGGCTCAGATTCGTAGTTATTAGAACAGCTCTATTAAGAAAATCAGATTGTTCTTTTAGACCCCATGCTTTGGTTTCATAAATATTTGATGTTTTTATTACTTCACCACAATTTTCTTTTATCATTTGCAAGGCTTTAGTAAGCCAATGCAACCTATTACCCTCATTACTGCCCAAAGACAAATAAACACTGTTCATATAACGGCAAAGGTAGGCTTAGGATAGAAAAAATATAACTGAAATATAAATTGTGAATAATTATTTTTCAACTTTTAGAATCTCGGACAAACTGTTTTTCCATAACTTGTAGGGCTTTTGGGTATATTTCCTGCAATGTTTAGCGTTAATTCGTAACCGCCTTGCATATTACTTGCTTTTTGCAAAGAAGATATATTTACATCGTAACTAAACCCAATGCCTACATTTTGATATTTTAATTTAATAACCGGTATTATGGCGTCTTGAAAACGATACATACTCCCAAACCAAAATTCTAAACCTTGTTCATCCTGTTTTTCTCGCCATCCAAGTAATCCGCCACCTATGATTTCATTATAAGCACCTTGTTGGGCATAATTGGCATGCAGTTGCATTGCCCATTTAGTAGAAATTTCTTTTATAAATGCACCATTTACATTCCATCTTATGTTTTCGGTATAAGCTTTGTGATTATAGTAAGAAAAACTTGGTTGTGTAAAGTGATAACCGGATACTCCAATAATATACACAACGTCATTATCTAAATTAGGACTTCTATTATAATTGATACCTACACCTATATCAAAAATACTAAATTTAGGAGTTGGTAAATTATCGTTACTTGGGTTTAAAGGGTTAAATAAACCACCTTGAAACTGATTATTGAATGTTGCCAAGGTAGGGTCGAAGCTATATTGTAGATAACCGCTTGTAAAACCAACAGAAAGATAGGTATTATTATCTTGGCTTAGTGACTTATTAAAATTAATAGCCGGATAGATACCTGATACAGATGCATTTAAATCACCTGCTTGGTCCATATATGCAAGTAAGCCTATGGTTAAAAAATCTGATGAAGATTTCGCTACCTTTATTCTATAAGAACAATCAAATAAGCCTGTTTGATAAGGATTCGTAACACTGCTCCATTGATTCCGAAAATAAGCAGATACCCTAAAATTATCGGAAGAAACACCTAAAAGTGCGGGATTTCTTAATATAATAGTTTCATAGAATTGCGAAAAATGAATATCCGCCTGTGAATAGGCATTCAAATGTACCAGTAATACTAATGGTATGGTACTAAAATATTTTTTCATTGTTTAAATTTATCTAACTACTGTTACACTGCCTTTTTTACTTATAGTTTGTCCATTACCACATATTGCATCTACTGTCCAAACAAAAACTTCAGGTCTTTGCAATTGGTCTTTGTAAGTACCATCCCATGCATTAAAAACATCATTAGGTGCAATATTTGTTCTTTCAAAAATCAATGTACCCCATCGGTTAAAAACTCTAAAAGAGGTTATTTTTTGAATATCAATATTAGCTCGAGGATAAAAAACATCATTTTCGCCATCACCATTAGGCGTAAATGTATTTGGTACAAATAAATTTTTACTGCAATCGCATTTTGTTGAAATTATAAAACTATCTACAGCTCCTTCGGCACAACTATCAAAACCATAAACAAATAATGTTCCTGAATCAATCATAGGGTGAGAATTACCTTTTTTCCCATCGCTCCATATATAATTTGTATAATTTCCTTGTGTTGATAAGTTTGTTATTCCTTCATTACATATAGTAATAGCAGTATGAGTGTGGTTTAAAATTGGACTTGTGTTACCAAATTTACCTAAATATAATAATTCACTTGCTGAACCGGCAGCCCACAAAGTATCTTTACCAATATTGAAAGGGTATGTTGATTGATAATCACTACACATATAAACATTCCCTTGTGGGTCGCATGCTATACCATTTTGGTCATCACCGCCGCTTGATAAAGCTGATGAATTTACATAAATTCCACTTGAAGTAAAACCTGCAATAAAAACTGGGTCTGCTGAATACTTGTTTGGTGGTAGCAAGAGATGTCCGTCAATTAATATGGTATCATTAAAGGCACCACTTACCCATACATTTCCACATTGTGCCATAGCAATACAATAACCAGTTGCTCTACTTTCGGATCTTGTATATCCAATAGTTTTAGACCAACTTACATTATTGCCGTTATCAAATTTTATTAAATACATTGCAATATTCGGGCTATACGGATTAGTTATAGTAGTGCCGGAGAAACTAAGGGTAGGGTCTGTAAATCCGCCTGTCATATATACATTATTGTTTAAATCTGCTGCAATACCAATGGCATAATTGGCTATATATGCATTGCTTGTGCTTGCCCAAACCGGAATACCGGCAGAATTGAGCCTTGCAATATAGGTAATTTGATTTGTACCTGTATTTGTTAGAATCGTAGTACCGAATGTTAAGGATGTAGAATTGAAAATACCTGCTATATAAATATCTCCAGCCGGTGTTACACAAAGCCCATAGGCATCATCCGCATTATTACCACCATAACTTTTAGTCCAAATAACATTCCCATTGGGGTCGTATTTAGCAATAAAAATATCATCGGCTGTACCCGTACTATTATTTGTAAGTGTATTAGAGCCGATAGAGATGGTTGATAAGTGAAAATTTGCAGTAATGTAAATATTCCCGTTTGCATCTGTTGCTAATGCACCTGTGGATATTGCTCCACATAATCCGGATAACGATGCCATATAAAATTGTGTATTTCCATCGCATTTTGCCCATAAAACATTTCCATTTGGGTCATATTTTGCTAAAAAATATTTTGTTTCAGGATTTATAGAGTTTGTTAGTGTAAAATTACCAATTTCTAAAATAGGACTCGTAAAATTACCAAATACAATTAAGTTACCACTTGGGTCGGTAGCAATATTTATAAGCCAAGCATTACCATTCTTAGTTCCTTTTGCCCACAATACATTTCCATCCGGGTCATATTTAGTAACTATTGTTTGATATCCTCCGCTTGAAATTGAAGAAAATGGAATTGCAATTATACCGAAATAAGCTGTTGTGTTGCTAAGTGTTATTCCACCCGTAAAAGAATTGCCTGCTGCATCAGTTGCTACCGCCCATCCATCCATGCCGCCACCGGTATTACCACGCCCCCACTGCCAATTTTGTGCATACGTATTTTTGCAAAGTAAAATATTAGCTAAAATAAAAGTTACAACAATTAGTTTTTGCATACTTAATGCTCTTAATTTATTCTTGAAATAAAATATGCACTAAGTTAATAAGTTTTTACTGTAAACAGAGTATTATTTATTTTGTAATTCTTTTAATTTCAATACAACACGTCTGTTTTTAGATCTTCCTGCTTTGGTTGCATTATTTGCTATAGGATGTTTACTGCCATAACCACGTGCCACTAATCTTTTTGGGTCAACACCTTTATTAATCATGTATTTTTTTACTATTATGGCTCTCTTGGTAGATATCTTTTTGTTAGCACTTACTTTACCTATGTTATCTGCAAATCCTTCAATATTTACATACGCATTTGGCATATCTTTAAGCACGTCACTTGCAGTATCTAATAAAGGATACATATCTTTAGGTATTATGGTTTTACCAAATTGAAAATTAATAGGTATTGCTAAAGAATTGGCAATTTCTTCAAATGTCCTAACAATTATTTCTTTTTTTACACTGTCTGTTATTGGGCAGCCGTGATTTAAAATAGACCCTGAAATGAATTTGCAAGAATCTTCATTGTCAGGTACACCATCCCCATCAGTATCCGGACAGCCATGAAATTGTATTAAGCCGGGAACATCCGGGCAATAGTCATCTTTATCAGCAATACCATCACCATCTCTATCTGGGCAACCATTAAATAATTTTGAGCCAAAAACAGTAGGGCATGAATCATTTTTGTCTATAATACCATCACCATCACTATCTGGGCAGCCATTATACTTTGCAGTACCGGGTTCAAAAACGCAAGAATCAGCCCAATCAGGAATACCATCACCATCAACATCAGGGCAACCTTCAAATTTCAAAGGTCCAAAATCTAATGGGCATTTGTCTTTTTTATCTTTTATGCCATCGTTGTCAGTATCTTTCCAAAGAGATTGACTATTAAAATAAATATGTATTCCAGCCGTAACAAATCCATAAACATCATTTAAATTTGTTTTTTTGCTATAATTTAAAGAATATCCATCTATATAATCAGAAAAAGCATAAGTACCTTGAAAATTGATATTGAATACTGTATTTTGAAGATATTTGTATTTAGGTAATCTAATATCCATTCCAGTATTTATAGGTAGCACAGCAGCAATACTAGATTTTTTGTATGTATTAATATAATCTGATTTATGCGGTTTTAATCGTACTTCAATATTGGGTAAATAATTGTCAATAAAACCAATTCCGGCAGCAACATATAGGCGACAAATAGTATTTTTTGTCTTGTTTTCTTTAGATTTGAAAATATCATTAAAAGATATCTTTCCATTTATACTACTTGTGAAAAAATTATTTATGCTGTGAAGCCCGGTTGTCCATGAATTTTTTGGGGTATAGCTTTCAAGTGTGCCTTTTGCACCATCTATAAATATACAGTATTTTGAATCAAGATTATAACCAAATTGTAACCTATATACTGAAGATACTGTGTTTTTTTCTAAATCACCAATTATCATATTAGATAATCCTGCATTTAAGCCGATGAAGAATTTTTTTGTATATAGGTCGGTAGTGTCAATTCTGTTTTTTCCAAAAAAATGTTCAACACCATCATATTCAACTGAATCTACTTTAGTAGAATCAGCTTTTATTTGTGAAAACGTAATATTTGTCATCAATACACATATAGTAGATACGAGTATGTACTTGCTTTTTATTTTTGCATGCATTGATGGGATATTTGTCATTTAATATTTATGTATATAGTTAAGTACAAATAATTATACAAAGTTAAATATTAAATCCGTATTAAAAATATTAATAGTAGTAAATTTATTGAATTAAAATATTTGTGATTTATATTATATTTATTTAGTTTATTACTAATGTGCTATAAAAAAAACTCCCAATATAATACAGGGAGTTTTTTTATAATTTTAATGAATATTATTATTATCTATTCCAAATTGAAGGTTTACTATGGTCAACCAAATAGTTATAACCAAAATCATTTACTAATTGTGTTGCAGTATCTACAACTTCATACTGCATCTGTATTACTCCGTCATTAGGGTATGCATCGGTAGAGAAAATATAACCTTTACCAAATACTACTTTACCTTGTATTTGTTGATTAGGGATAACTAAAGTATCACCAACAACATAAGCTCTTAATAAATGAAAGTAATTATATAAGCCAATTAGTACTACATGGTCCACTAAGGTATCTTTCTGTATATTTAGTGCGTATTCAAATGCCCCGGTTGTAGTTCCTGTTTCATTTACAGTCCATTGTCCCAAAAATTTATCTCTATTTGTAATTTCGCAACTTGTACCACTGTATCCGGTCATACAAATACAATTGCCATCATTACATGTACCGCCATTGGCACAATTGGTGGTTTTACATTTGTCGGGTTTACAAGAAAAAGAGATAATTGAAACAATAGAAAAAATGCTAATTAGTAGAGAAAAAAATATTGTTTTTGTTAAAGTCTTCATTTGATGAATAGATTTGTTGTTTTCAATGTCAATTTAAATATGATGAAAATTTACGCTTATTTATTCCATTGAGATGGTTGGCTTAAATCATCTGCTGCATTATAACCATAATCGTTTACTCTTTGCGTTAATGAGTCTATCACTTCATAATACATAGTTAGTCCACCATATTGACCATAAGTAGTATTATAATGAATTGTACCATTACCTAATATGTATTTGCCATTATATACTTGATTCGGTATTATAATATTTGTATCACTAACAATTGCTCTGATAGGGTGGGTTAAAAAACTATTGAAGTTATAAATAAGTACATCTGTAATTAGTGGGCCATCAGTAATTTTTACATAATACTGTGCAGCAAGGGTAGTACTCCCTTTTTCAAAAACAGTCCAGTTACCTTCAAATTTTTGACGTGTTGTGGTCTCACAATTACTGCCTTCATACCCCGATGGGCAAGTACAAGCACCACCATTACAAACACCGCCATTTGCACAAATAATAGTTTTGCATTTATCCCAATTGCAAGAGCTTACAAGTATGGTACTATAAACAGCTAATGCTGAAATGCTCGTAATTAAAACTGTTTTTAAAAAAAATTTCATGTTTGTCAATTATTTTTATGTAAAAAACACAATAACAAATTATGGTATCTTAAATTTTAAAATGATAAAGCAAAAAAACGATAAAAATATACAATTATAGTCATTAAACTAAAAAACGTGAAATATATTTTTTTGTTTTATCGTTCTAATTCATCTTTATAAGATTTTATACCCCTATATATTGCCATTGCTACTTCTGTTTGTCCTTTTTCAGAATTTAAATATACTTCTTCATCTATATTTGTTATAAAACCTATTTCAACCAATACTCCCGGCATAGCACTACCTGCCAATACTTCAAGTCCCATTTGTTTTACTTGCAAATCTCGTCTGCCTTCTGCAACAAAGGCACTCTGGATTTTGCTGCCAAGATTTACACTTTTTTTTAGAAATGCCTGTGAATATTGAGCTATAATTATTGCTGTTTGCGGGTCAGACGGGTTTAGTACACCATCTGTAACATTATCACCAAATTCACCTATTGCACCTTTCTGTTGTTCTGCACGGTGTAAACCCATTACATAAGTTTCAACACCACTAACTTTTGTTTCATGATGGCGCACTTTATTATATATAGGTTGTTTAACTGTTTTACCATGTCTTTTTACAGTTTTATAGCCTGTAAGCGTTTTTGTATATGTAAAGGGAGTAGAATTTACATGTATAGATACAAATAAATCGGCATTAGATTGATTAGCAATGTTATGTCTTTCTTTAAGTCCCGGGTAAGAATCGTCTGTTCTGGTATAAATTACTTTTAAAGCTTTGAGACTGTCATTTATTATTTTACCTAATTTTAAAGAAACAGCAAGTGTAATGTCTTTTTCTTTAGAAATAGCACCAACTGCTCCCATATCTGTACCCCCATGGCCAGCATCTACAATTATTGTTGAAATTCTTTTACCTTTAGCATACGTAACGAGATGAAAACCCGTTAAAAGTAGTATTATAATTATAATTTTAGTTCGTATCATATATGTTTCACAAAAGATTAAATTTTACAAATATTATCATCGTAGGTTAGTACCTACTTTTGTACTGTTAATGAACATAAACTGTAAAATTATTCCAAAAATCTCATCATTACCCTGCCTTACCTACTGTATAGCAGTCATTTTTACATTCTTTATAACAAATAAAGCCTATTCGCAAACAGAAAGGCAGGTGTTTGATTATAATACGATTGTAAAAGACAGCATAAAATTAATTAATGACAGCATAAAAACGAATGATACCGTAAAAATAAAATCTGATAGCTTAAAAAAGTCTCCTAATAATATTGATACAACTAAAAAAAGAAAGTTAGAAAAAGAATTAGGTATTAAAATTTCTAAAGATGCATTACCTTCAAAAGTAAATGCGCAATCTAAAGATTCAGCCGTTTTGGATATGCAAAACAATCTTTTTTATTTGTATGGTAAAGCTCAGGTAAATTACGAAGAGTTACAATTAAATGCCGGACAGGTATCTTATAATCAAGCAACTAATATTATTTCGGCAGCCCCAAATAAAAAAGAAAACGATACAAGCACCGAAAAACAGACATTTCAACAAGGAAAAGAAAAATTTACTTTCGACTCTATTCAATATAATTTTAAAAGCAAAAGAGCTATTGTTAGAAATGCACATTCGCAATATGGAGAAGGCTATGTGGTTAGCGAGCAAGTAAAGAGAAACCCCGACCAATCAATATATGGTATGCATAGTATTTATACCACCTGTGCATTAGATACCCCCCATTTTGGTATTAATGCCAGAAGAATTAAAGTAATACCCGGAAGAGTAATCGTTTCCGGCCCTGCAAATCTTGTAATAGAAGGTATTCCTACTCCTTTGTTTTTACCTTTTGGTCTGTTTCCGGTAACAGATAAACAGAAGTCCGGATTTATTTTACCTACTTATACAATAGAACAAGCAAGAGGCTTAGGCTTGCTAAATGGAGGATACTACTTTTATTTAAACGACCATATAGATTTTAAAACGCAAGCCAATTTTTATACTAAAGGTAGTTATTCGGTAAGTGGAGAAAGTATGTATGATAATATATATAAATACAGGGGGGCATTAAGCTTTTCTTATGCTTATAATAAAACAGGTGAAGATTTTGAACCTAATTCATCTATAACAAAAGATTTTATGCTTAATTGGCGGCATCAATCAGATGCCAAAGCAGTACCCGGGCAAAGTTTTAATGCTTCGGTTGTTGTAGGTACATCATCTTATTATTCAAACACCAGTTATGATGCCAATCAGATTTTACAAAATCAATATTCATCAAATATCAGCTATTCCAAAACGTGGCAAGGCACACCTTTCGGTCTCACAATTAGTGCATTACATAATCAGAACACACAAACCAAACAGATAAATGTAACTTTGCCGGATATAAACTTTCACATTACCCAGTTAAATCCATTTCAAAGAAAAGATAATATCGGCATTCATTGGTACGATAAAATAACCCTAAGCTATACGGTTGATGAGCTAAACAGAACAACTTTTTATGACAGTACTTTAAATCTTAATAAATTATCATTAAGTAATTTTCAAACAGGTGTACATCATAGTATTCCGCTTAGTGCTTCTTATACTGTTTTGAGATATATAAATATGTCTTTTAATGTTAATTACAATGAGTATTGGCTTACAGATAAACTGCATCAACAATATAATAATGTTGAACAGAAATTAGATAGTAATGATTCTCATGGGTTTTTTACTGCTAGGGATTTTAATGCAGGAGTATCTTTTTCAACACGTGTTTATGGAATGAAATTATTTAAAAATGGTAAATTAAAAGGTATTAGGCATGTAATATCTCCAAGTGTAGGTTTTAGTTATCATCCTGATTTTGGTGCATCACCTTTTAATTATTATTATAAAACCCATTTAGATTCTTCATCTACTATCAGCACTTTATCTCCTTATGCTACTTCTATTATAGGCATACCACCACTTGGAAAAGCAGGAAACCTAAATTTCAGTATTAATAATAATTTACAAATAAAAGTACGTACATCTAAAGATACTGTAACAGGCTTCAAAAATATTACACTTATAGATGCATTAGGTATAAGTACTTCTTATAATCCGGCTGTAGATTCGTTTCAATGGAGTAATATATCGGTAAATTTTAGAACTAATATTTTAGACAAAATTAACGTTAGTTCTTCTGCAACTTTCGACCCCTATGCTTGGGATTATGATTTAGGAAGACGCCTACCGCAAACTATGGAAGATAAAGGTTTTGGTTTGGCAAGGTTTACAAGTGCAAGCTTGGCATTAGGGTCAAATTTTCATTCTAAACAAACTACAGCCAATAAAGCGGTTACCAATAGCGAGGAGTATGGTAGATTATTAAGAAATGCCGGTTACAACGATTATGTAAATTTAAATGTTCCATGGAGTTTTAATTTTAGCTATTCCTTACAGGTCAATCAGTCTATGTCCGGCTTTACAAAAAGAGATACAGTTGTTGTAACACAGAATTTAACTTTTCAAGGTGAGGTAAAACTTACCGAGAGGTGGAAATTGAATGTGAGCAGCGGTTATAATTTTACATATAATCAACTTACATTAACTTCTATTGATATTTATCGTGATTTACATTGCTGGGCTATGCATCTGCAAGCAGTACCTTTCGGACCCCGTAAAAGTTATAGTTTCACACTTAATGTAAAAGCAGCAGTACTGCAAGATTTAAAACTAATAAGAAGGCGAGATTATAGAGATACACCTTATTAAGAACGATTAATAAAGGATGGAGTGATTGTATTTTATTAAATATTGTAAATTTAAATTCATTTGTTTTTTTCTTGCAGTATATCATTTACTATATTTAACCAAGCTTGTGTACCCTTCTTATTCCAATGAGTGTCTCCTGCAAAATACCATGTCTCTTTTTCGTTGTTTTTAAAGAAAGAGTATATATTTATCATTTTTATTTTTAAGTCTATATTGTATTGTATTTCAGGTATAAGGTTATTATAGCCTTCACTTTGTTCTATTGTAACGGCATTGGGTATTATAGATAAATAAACTTCTTTAAAACCTTCATTTAGGTAATGTTCGTTAATTTTATTTAGGTTACTTATAATATTATTTAATTCTTCTTTTGGTAGAACTGAAAAAGAACTTGCTTTTTCGGTGGGGCTAAGGGTTTCTTTAAGAAATAAGTATTTTTTATTTTTAGAAATTACAACATCACCGGATGCCCTATTGAATAAATAAAAATTTAATAATGCTTTACTCTCAAATATGGGAAATACAAAATTGTAATTAAATAAATTGTATTGTAGGTTTTGATTAATGTTTTTATTGAATATAGCATCCACTGTTATAGGTATTGAAAAACTTGACATATTTACTCCATTCGCTTTATTCTTATTAATTAATGTTGTATTTTTATTTTTTTTAGTTGAATCATAGACTTCATCCAATATTCTAAGTGTACTAAAATAGTCGCGAAAATAACGTTC
>CAIWXG010000160.1 GCA_903916555.1 uncultured Bacteroidota bacterium | reverse complement strand
TGCAAGGGCAAGTTAAAGTAGTAAATGTAGTAGAACCACTGAACGCACTTGTGCCGGATGAACATACTGTTTGCACTTGAAACTCATAAGCAGTATTACAAGTTAAACCGGTAATATTGGTTGAAGTAGTTGTTGAAGTAGCAGTACTCCATGTAGTAGTACCTGTTTGGCGATATTGAATATTATAAGAGGTAGCACCTGTAACTGCAGTCCAGTTAAGGGTAGCAGTAGTGGTTGTAATTGCAGTGGCAGATAAACCGATTGGAACACTGCAACTTGTAGAAGCTGTAATAGTACCGTTAATTATTAAATTTAGTATTTGTATAGTACCAGCGGTAGTTATAGTGCTTGCATTAAAACCGTAGATTCTAAACTTAAGAGTTGTAGTGCTTGCAACTGCAAACGCAGTTGGCCATAAATAGGTTGTTGTAGTACCACAACCGGCATTATTAGGAGCATGATCTGTACCTTCATCAATCCATGTTGTTCCGCCATCAACACTATATGCATAGCGAGCATTTGTTGGGCCTGTAGGCGAACGCCTTAAATCTGCAGTAAAACCGGTAACATTTAAAGTATATCCTGTATTGGCACTTACGGAAACCTCAGTAGCTGCCCCGGTAGAGGAGTAGGTTGTAGAACTTGATAAATTTGCTGATGAAAATCCTGAAGAACAACGTGTTCCCGGAATAGTAGCACCATTTACTCTTGTTAGTCCACCTGTAGCAGTAGCATTTGTTGCTACTGAAGCTAATGCACCTGTAGTGTCTGAGGTATAAGTTGCAATTTGCCCGAATGCAGTATTAGTTGTAATACCTAATGTAATTGCAATTATATAAATTGCTTGAATTGATTTCTTAAATAAATTCATGAATTTTCCTTATTTTTATTTTTTAGTTTAATTTGCAAAAATAATGATTAATGAGTTTTTTAATATTAATTTTATATTATTTTTTGAATTTTACTTCATTTTGAGATTTATATGATGTTTTTATTATTTAGTAATTATTTGATTACATGAAATATAAATATTTTATTATTTTTATTGGATAATAATTTGAAAAACAAAATTAGGCAATATGAATTTTAAATTAAAAATCATATTGCCTAATTGAATTAATTGAAAAATGCTGCCTAATATTATTGGCAGCATTTTTTTTTATTTATTATAATTAAATATTTATTTTGTTTTTACAGTACCTTTAATGTAAATGGTATATCTTTTTTCACCATTAGGATTGTTAGTCGCATTTGAAGTAATAAATACTTCTTTATTAAATGGGCCGGGGTGGTCTTTTGTTTTATAGCCCACATTTATTTTACCTGTTTGGCCTGGCATTACAGGAGCTTTATCCCATACCGGTGTTGTGCAACTGCAAGAAGGATTCGCATCTGTGATAATTAAGGGTGCATTTCCTGCATTTGTAAAAATGAAATCGTGAAACACATCGTCTCCCATTGGCACTTCACCAAAATCGAAAGTATCACCGTCTTTAAATTTAAATGCAGCACCATCTTTTTTTTGTGCAATAGCATTAGTACTCAATTGTAGGCAAAAACCTAAACAAACCAAAAACATAGGGATGATTAACTTTTTCATAATATTTATTTTTATATTTTAATGGTTAATAAAAACATTTTTTAATGTGCAGCCGGTGTAGTACTTAAATCTGGGTTCGATTTTACTGTTCCCCTAATGTGTAACATTACTTGGCTCGGGTCTGCATTTGAAGTAATGGTTACTTCTTTACTTATTGCACCAACTCTTCCTTTAGAGGAATATTTTACCGAAATTTGTCCTTTTTTGCCTGGAGCAATCGCTTCTTTAGGCCAGCTTGGTACAGTACAACCGCAAGAACCATGGGCTTCTGTAATTGTGAGAGGCTTTTTACCTATATTTTCAAACTCAAAAATATGTTCAGCCGGTTCATTACTTTCTAATATTTCGCCATAGTCAAATGTATCACCATCAGTAAATTTAAATTTGGGTGCCTTGGGGTCTTTTATTGCAGGCACTTCATTTGATGCCTGATTTTGACCGGGAGGCAATGGAGGTTGCCCGACAGCATTAGGATTAGGAGGTACAGGTCCGTTTTTTAACTGTAATTTCCTAATTTCCTCAACCGTTAGCGGGTGGGCAGGGTCCATAACAATTTGTTGATTTCCAATTTGTTGTTTTTGCATTTCTTCAGCAGTAAGGGGATGGGCAGGATCCATATTCTTATTGTTTTTCTGCTTTTGAATTTGCATTTCTTTTATTTGTTGCGGTGTTGGTGGTTGTGGCGGAGCATTTTTTACTGTTGTTCCACCTTTTTGTAATTGCCTTTGTCTCAATTGTTCGGCAGTAAGCGGGTGGGCGGGGTCTTCTTGTTGCATTTGCAATTCTTGTAACTGCCTTTGTCTCAACTGCTCTGATGTAAGCGGGTGAGCAGGATCCATTTCAAATTGTTCCTGTTTAATATTTTTATTTTTTTCTTTTAACAGTTGTTTTTGTTTAGCTATTTCATCAGCTGTTTGTGCCTTTGTTGTAGTGGTTACTTTTTTTGTTTTATCATTTTTTTTTGCAGAAGTAGTTTTTGCAGTACCAACTTTTTTCTCTGTACTTTTTTTCTCTGTTGCAGGTACTACTTTTTCTTGTGCTATAGCATAAGTAGTAAAAAGGAACATACAAGCACAATAAATGAATGTTTTTTTCATGAGCATTATTTTTTTAACATAAACAAAAATAGGAAACAAACTTTAGTTTTCAGGCAATTAGATATATACAAAACAACAATGAATTTATTTTCCTTGTGCAGGTGGTGTAACCGGAGCTTCTGCCGGTTTTGGTTTTACATTTCCTGTTATTGTTAATACCATTGGTTGTGGCTGCCCGTCTGAATTGATAGTAATGGTTTTATTTATTGGTCCTTGTCTGCCTGTAGTATTGTATTTAACATGTATTACAGTCTTTTTATTTTTGCCATGAAAAAGTCCTCTTTTTATGGGCAAAATTGGTTCGTGTGGCCATTCAGGAACAGTGCAACCGCATGAGCCATGAGCTTCCGTAATTGTAATAGGTTTTTTGCCAATGTTTATAAATTCAAAATCACATTCTGCTATCGGACCTTCAGGAACTTCACCAAAATTGTGTGTTGTTTCGGTAAATTTAAAAATACCACCGTCTTTCTTTTCCGGTGCTGCTACAGGCGGTGTTGTTGGTACTGGAACTGCTGCAGGGACTGGTACCGGTGTTTGTCTTGGTGGCACAGCTTGTAATGGGCGTGCAGGCATACTTTCTTGTGCATTTACAACTAAAATGCCCATGGATAGGCAACAAATTGTTAGAATTACTTTTTTCATGAGCTTGTTGTTTTTTTTATTATTTTAAAATTATTGATTTGTTTTTAACATTGAATTGTTCTCAGGAACTGAATTTGTCGGTGCTTTTTCTACATTTCCTTTTATAGTAAGTACTTTATTACCTGCATTAGATTGTACATTTATTGTTTTGGTAAATGCAGCCGGTTTTCCTTTTGTGTGGAAGGCAACATCAATAGTACCGGTTTGACCGGGTGCTACAGGCTCGCCAGAAAAAGACGGAACTGTACAACCACATGATGGAGATGCTTTTTGTATGATTATGGGTTCTTTACCCGTGTTTTTAAATGTAAATTTACATACGGCATCAGGACCTTCAGGTACTGTACCGAAATCATGAGTTAACTCTCCAAATGCCATATTGTCAGCAGTTAGAGTTGTAGTGGCAGTATTTGTTGTTGCCGGTGGGGTGGATGTAGTAATGGTTGTTGCTGTTGTTTCACTCCCTTTTTTATCCTTTTTTTTAGGTGATGCAACAACAATACCAATTGACAATACGATTAATCCCAAAGAAAGAATTATTTTTTTCATGTTTTATTTAATTTAGTAACAATATAGAAATAACAAATTTAGAACCAAAAATTTAATTTCAACTATTTTTATTGTTAAAACCTTTTAAAAACCTATACAATTGTAGATTTGCACTTAATATGGATAAACTATTAGTTATACAAACAGCTTTTACAGGCGATGTTGTTCTGGCAACTGCAATATTAGAGAAGTTGAGAAGCTATTTTCCTGATGCTCAAATAGACCTTTTAATACGTAAAGGTAACGAAAATTTGCTCCAAAATAATCCTTATTTAAACAATTTAATTATATGGGATAAAACAACAAACAAAACTAAGAATCTCTTTAAGTTAATAGCAAAAATTAGAAATGAGAAGTATTCTCATATAATAAATCTACATCGTTATGCTTCTTCGGGTTTGATTTGTTTTTTATCAGGTGCTAAATTTATTACCGGATATAAAAAAAATCCATTTTCATTCTGTTTTACAAAAAAAGTGCCTCACTTATTTTCAGCTCCGGGTACTGAAAAACCCATTTTAGAAACAGAACGATACCAAATGTTGATTGCAGATATTACCGATAATATAACATTATTGCCAAAGTTATTTCCTTCTCAAGCAGATTTTGAACTTACACAAAAATATAAATCAGTTTTGCCATATATATGCATTGCACCTGCCTCTAATTGGTTTACAAAACAGTTTCCTACCCAAAAATGGATAGAACTAATAAATGGACTGCCCTTAAATTATAAAATCTATATTTTGGGCGGACAAGTAAATAGTGTATTAGCAAATACAATTCAAAAAGCTACTATAGGGCATGATGTAGAAAATTTATGTGGAAAATTTACTTATTTACAATCTGCTGCTTTAATGAAAGATGCTGCAATGAATTATGTAAATGATTCAGCTCCATTGCATTTTGCCTCTGCAATGGCAACACCTGTTATTGCCATTTATTGCTCTACCGCACCTTACTATGGGTTTGGTCCATTATTAGACTCTGGAAGAATCGTAGAAACAAACGAAAAACTATCTTGCCGCCCCTGTGGATTACATGGACATAAATCTTGCCCTAAGGGCCATTTTAAATGTGCTTATTCTATTACAAATAATCAATTATTACAATGGATTACGGATTTGAAGACGAAATAAAAAAATGTATAAATGTTTTAAAGGAAGGAGGATTAATTTTATACCCCACAGATACGGTATGGGGTATAGGCTGCGATGCACTTAACATAAATGCTATTGAAAAAATTTATACTATAAAACAAAGACCTAAAGATAAGAGTATGATTGTATTACTTGCTGAAGCAAGAGATATAATAAATTTTGTAGCAATACCACCGCCTGATATTATTTCTATTGTAGAAAACTTTGAAACACCCACAAGTGTAATATATGATAATGTATTAGGTTTTCCGGAAAAGATAGTAAAAAATGACGGGAGTTTAGCTATAAGAATAACAAATGATATTTTTTGTAAAGCACTAATTAAAAGATTTAAAGGTCCAATAGTATCTACTTCAGCAAATATTAGTGGTAGGGTAGCACCTGCTTTTTTTAAAGATATAGACAAAGAAATTAAGGATAACATGGACTACATTGTTCATTATCGCCAAAATGATATTGAATACAGAAAGCCATCTCGTTTAGTTAAAATAAATGATGACGGTATTTTAACTGTATTAAGGGATTGAAATATGTTTTGTGAGTTAGTACTACCTTTTAATTAATAAATTTTGTTTTTTAATTTTTCATAGAAAAACAGATTTAGTATTATTAATTCAAAACCATAAAACAGGTCTTCAAAAGGTATTGTAAATAAACGAATACCCATATTTTGATTGTTATTATAATATACAACCGGTTCATCAAGGAAACTGCCGGTAAGAATGCCGTTTACAATAAAAAATGGAATTAATAAAACAGGGTAAATAATTATTATTTTAGCTAACCAATTTACGTTAAAAACATATTTTAGCAACATTAAGAATAATGCTAAACTTATAAAAGTTACAGATGTATATAAATGATTAATATTGCAAATGCCTGTAATGAATAATAAAGAACTTAAGGAGATAATTATGATACTTTCAATAGATTTACTTAATGAAATTTTATAGCATTTATTTAGGCAGTGGTAAGTAAAAAGACAAGAAAATGGAATACAAATAAAAAATAATATTTCTTCAAGAGGGAGATTAAATAAATAAATACCAATTAAATATTTTTGATTAAATCCCCAAATAGAAAGTTTAGTGAAAATAATATCCCATATAATAAATAGGAATGCGGCTATTATATTAGCAATAAAGAATGCTTTAAAATGTTTGTAAAATTGTATTTTAGGATGAAAAGAGAAAATAAAAGCAATAATAACGGTACAGAAGTTGATAAGGAGGTAAAGTATTTTCATTATATAAAATTAATTACCTGCGTTTCTAAAGTATTTAATGGGAACCCATAACATACCAAAGCATTCCCCGTCTTGTTTAGTTAAATGTTTGTGGTGCATTTTATGTGCTCTGCGTATAGCTTTAAAATAGACTGTGTTTGTATTTCTTAATAATTTAAATCTTTGGTGTATAAATATATCATGAATAAGAAAATAAGCAAAACCATAAATGGTAATACCTAAACCAATATAAAAAGGATAAGAGAAGTGCTCTCTCATACCAAAGTAAAGACCTGCAATGCCCGGTATTGCAAAAAGTATAAAGAAGAAGTCGTTATGTTCTAAAAAGCCATCTGTTTCTTTTTTATGGTGGTCTTTATGAAAAACCCATAAAATACCATGCATTATATATTTATGTGCTAACCAAGCCACACCTTCCATGCCACAAAATGAGGCAATAACTATTAAAATATTAATTAATACTGCTTGCATTTTTATTGAAAATTTTATCAAGAATTTCTTTACGATAATTAAATATTTTTTCTAATTGTTTTCTCACAAATAAGGTATGAGCTATAGTACCAATAATGCCCAAAGGTAATTTGTATTTAACATCATCATACATCATAACACCTTCATTTACAGGTACAAAAGTGTGTTTATGTTCCCAAATACTATAAGGCCCCTTAAGTTGTTTATCTGTAAAGAAATGATTTTTTTCAGTTTTGCCAATTTCAGTTTGCCACTTCACTTTTATATTTAATATAGGTCTTAAAGTGTAATCTATTTTCATACCTTCATAAATTTCTTTTTCAGTTAAGTTGGTACATATTTTAAAATCCATTTCAGGTGGTGTAATAATAGCCAGGTTCTTTGCAGAAGAAAAAAAGCTCCAAGCGGTATTTATATCTATCGGTAAATATTGTTCTGATTTTATATTATAAAGACTCATGTACTATATTTGAATGTGAATTGATTGTAAAATCCATATAATGTTTCATTACTTGCGGTAAACAGATTTTCATCCATTCAGTATATTGTTCAGGGTTATTTTTTACAGCTATCTCTAAATTTTGTAAGCTCATGTATTTCCAGTTTTGTACTTCCGCTTTTCTTGGTATCGGCAATGCATCTGTAATTCCGAAATACACATGGTCAAATTCATGTTCAGTTAATCCATTGTTGAATTTTGCCTCATAAATAAAGCTGAAGGCAAACTGAGTTGGGCATACCATTCCCATTTCTTCCATTAATCTTCTGTCTAAAGCATACGAAATTTGTTCACCAAACTGTGGGTGGCTGCAGCATGTATTTGTCCATAAACCGGGTGAATGATATTTGCCGGCAGCTCTTTGTTGTAAAAGTAATTCGCCTTTTGTATTAAACAGGAAAACAGAAAAAGCCCTATGAAGCAAACCTAACTGATGTACTAATAATTTTTCTAGTTTGCCCCATTGTTCATCGTTTTCATCTACAAGAATCAGATATTCACTCATTATTAAGTCTTTGTTTTTCAATATTAGTTATGTATTCAGAATTTCTAAGGTATCGTATTATCAGTTGTTTAAAATCTATATTAGAGATTTTATTAAAAGAATTCAACAAAATTAATTTATCTTCTTTAATTGAGTTTTTATAATTTAAAAATGAAGGTGTCTTTGTTTGAATAGCAAACCGTAAAAATCTAAGTTCTATATTGTTTTTATCGGCAACAATTGCATTTTCTAATAGGTTTTTACCTGTGTAAAAATGAGAAAGTTTAGTAAAAGGATTATATACGAATTTGGCCATCATCATTGTTCCGCAAGCTTTGTAACCTGCAAATAATGTATTATTGTTCTCATTAAAAGGTTCTAAGAGCATAATTAATTTCTTACAAGCATTTTCATCTTCTACAGCCTTTTCAAATAATTGTCTTATCACATTTTCCGTAGGTATTTTTGCATTCAAAGTAAAAGAAGAAAATAATAAAAGTAAAAAGACTACAATTTTCATAATAGGTTTAGTTTGTATTGAAATATGCTTTTTATCATTAAACTGAATTTAACACTGTTATTTATTCTAATTCTTTCAGTAAGAACACGTTCTATGGGTAAATTTTTAATTTTATTAAATAAAGTAATATAATAAACATAAGCAAGATAAACACCTGCTCTTGAAGAATGTGGTAATTTCTTTATACCTACCAATGCTTCTTTAAAATCAGGATCTATCTCTTTTTCTATTTCTTTTTTAGCTTTAACAGAGAAATTTTTTATGTCAATATCCGGAAAATAGGTTCTACCTAAGCTAATATAATCTGCATTTAAATCTCTTAAAAAATTTACTTTTTGAAAAGCAGCTCCTAATTTCATTGCATAAGGTAATAAATTATTATATAGTGCTTTATCTCCTTTTGTAAATACACATAAGCACATTAAACCTACAACTTCAGCAGACCCTAAAATATATTGGTCATACTTTTCTCTGGAGTATGTTTTTTTCTCTAAATCCATTTCCATACTATAAAGAAAAGTATTAATTAAATCTATGTTTATATTATATTCATTTACCGTTTGTTGAAATGAATTTAAGATAGGATTCAAAGAAATTTTATTTTCAATTGCATCATAAGTGTCTATTTTAAATTTGTCTAATAAGTATTTTTTATTATAGTCGTCAAAACTATCTACGATTTCATCTGCAAATCTTACAAATCCATAAATTGCATAAATAGAATTACGTAGATTTTTATTTAAAAAATAAATGCCTAACGAAAAGCTGGTGCTGTAAGCCTTAGTAGCTAATTTACTACATTTTGTTGATACTGTATCAAATATTGATTTCATGTTGTTTATTTTTAATTTGTTTAATTAATAGATTTGCAGCTATTTTACCCGAAATTATAGAAGGAGGTACTCCTGGACCTGGAACAGTAAGTTGTCCGGCATAAAAAAGATTATTTATTTTATTATTTTTTATTTTAGGTTTTAAAATCGCAGTTTGCATTAAAGTATTTGCAAGTCCATAGGCATTTCCTTTAAAGGAATTATAATCTAATATAAAATCTTTTACACAATAGCTTTTTTTAAAATCAATATAGGGTAGAATACTATTATTTGTTATTCTTTCTAATCGTTCAATCATTAGATGAAAATATTTTTCTCTTATTTCTTCATTATCATCTAATGCAATAGCAATAGGCATCAATAAAAAAAGATTTTCATGACCTTCAGGTGCTACATTATGGTCTGTTTTAGATGTGCAGCAAACATAAAATAATGGTTTGGCAGGCCATTTTGGTGTCTGGTATATTTCTTCGGAATGTTGTAGAAAGTCATGGTCAAAAAACAAAGTATGGTGATTAAGATTATTTATTTTTTTTGATACTCCTATGTAATATATAAGACAAGAAGGTGCAAATGTCTTTTTATCCCAATAATCTTGTGTATAGTTTCTATATGCTTCCGGTAACAATTTGCTTTCTACATGCTGGTAATCTGCTGATGCAATTACTGCGTCACAATTAAATATTTTGCTATTTACGGTAATACTTTTTGCTTTATTATTTTCTATATTTATTTTTTCAATATTCGCATTAAAGTGAAAAGTAGTATTGTTATTTTCTGCAACTTTAGTCATTCCTTCAATTACTTTTTGGAAACCGCCCATAGGGTAAAAAGTGCCTAATTTTAATCCTGCATAATTCATTAAGCTATACAAGGCGGGGGTATCTTTTGGCATTGCACCAAGAAACAAAACCGGGAATTCCATTAATGCAATTAGTTTAGGGTTACTAAAATAGCTGCGTACATGTTTACTGAAAGAAGAGAACACCTGCAATCTAAACATGCCTTTTATTAAATCCTTATCTATAAATTCAGTAAAGGAAAGTCCGGGTTTATGTACCATATTTTCCATTCCTGTTTTATATTTATATTCTGCTTCTTCCATAAATTTATGGAGTTTTTTTCCACTTCCAGGCTCTATAGTTTCAAATAGTTGTTGAAGCTCTTGAAAGTTTTTCGGTACATTCATAGTGTCATTTTTACCATATACTATATCAAATGAAGGATTTAATTGAATTAAGTTATAAAAATCAGAAACCGAATATCCAAAATCTTTAAAGAATTGTTCAAAAGTTTCAGGCATCCAATACCAACTAGGCCCCATATCGAAAACATAGCCATTAAGTGTTGAAAAATTTCTTGCTCTGCCTCCGGCTTTTTCGTTTTTTTCAAATACATGTACTTCATTACCTGCTGCCCCTAAGTAAGCTGCGGCACTTAATCCTGAAAAACCTGAACCAATTATTGCAATTTTTGACATTAATAGATATATTTTTATAATTCTGCTTCAAATATTTGAACTGTTGAAACCCATTTACTATTGATAACAGGCACTATTTTATCCATTAATTTCTCATTTCCTGAATAAAATATTTTTGTATCCGGAAAGGCTGATTTAAGGTCATTTAGATATTTCTGTGCTGATTCAATATCACTATGATGTACTAAAAAAAACAATAGATGTGTTGGCTTTATATTATTAAAACTAGAATTTACAACTTCAATTGGTACATTACAACCTAAAAATATTACTTTTTTTCCTTCATACTTTAACATGTAATGAGCAAATAATAAACTAATTTCATGAAATTCATTTTCTGGAAGCAACAGTAGCCATAAATCATTGTTTTGTTTTGCAGGGGGTAGGGCATCTATTGCCGCAAAAAGTTTTTGCCTTATTAAATTGCTAATAAAATGCTCTTGTGCAGGTGGAAAAGTACTGTTTGCCCACATTAATCCAATTCTAAAAAGTAATGGATATATAACTTGTTTATAAGTCTCTTTTAAACCGAATCTTAGTATTGCATTAGAAAATATTTTATCAAAGTTTACTTCATCATAATAAACCGCAGATGCTATCAATTGAGATACAAAATATTCTGTTTTTTCATCAGTAACTACACTACTGTTTAATTGTTTATCTAAATGCTTATACAATTCATCATCTGTCATGCAACATAATTCCGATACCTTAAATTCGGTATTCATTAAGCTTACAATGTTTAATAATCTTCTTAATTGACTATTATCATAGTATCTTGTATTTCCGTCTGTTCTATTGGGATTAAGTGCATTGTAGCGTTGTTCCCACATACGAATTGTATGTGCTTTAATACCCGAAAATTGCTGTAATTGAGAAATGGTAAATGAATTCATTTTGTTTAAATAATAGCAAAGTTATTTAAACAATCTCAATAAATGAACTTCTCTTTTAACTTATTTATAAATGAGATAATAAAGAAAAACTATTTGATAAAAAAAATGCACATTAATTATTTTAAATGTGCATTTTTTTTTATAATTTTTAAAACTAAATTTTATTTTTACTAGGTAATATTCCGCCTTTGTAAATATGTCGTTCGCTATGGTACGAAGACCTTACTAATGGACCACTTTCCACATAATCAATACCCATTTTAATTCCTTCTTCTCTAAAATAAGCAAATTCATCAGGATGAACAAACCGGACAACCGGTAAATGTTTAGGTGATGGTTGCAAATATTGTCCGATTGTAACAACATCGCAGGCATTGTCTGCAAGATTTTGAAGTGTCTGTAATACTTCTTCTTTTTCTTCACCAAGCCCCAGCATTATGCCGCTTTTTGTACGCATCCCACCATCTTTTAATCGTCTTAGTACTTCCAAACTTCTATGGTATTTAGCTTGTATCCTAACCATTTTAGTTAGTCTTTCCACTGTTTCCATATTATGTGAAACTATTTCAGGGGCTGCATCAATAATTCTTTGTAAATTGTCCCATTCACCTTTAAAATCAGGAATTAAAGTTTCTAAAGTAGTACCCGGATTTAAAGCTCTTACTGCTTTTATAGTATTAGCCCAAATTATAGAACCTCCGTCCTTCATATCATCTCTGTCAACCGATGTTATTACAGCATGTTTTACTTTCATTAAATGGATAGCTTCTGCAACCCTTTGCGGTTCATTCCAATCAGCAGCTTCCGGTCTGCCTGTTGCCACATTGCAAAACCCACAGGAACGTGTACAAATGTTACCTAAAATCATAAAAGTAGCAGTACCTTCGCCCCAACATTCGCCCATATTAGGGCAATTACCACTCTCACAAATAGTATGTAGTTTATTGTCTGTTACCAACCCGCGAACATGGCGATAGCTCTCACCCATTGGTAATTTTACTTTAAGCCAATCTGGTTTTTTAATACGGATTTCGGGCAAACTAGCTTCTTTTACTTCAACAGTAGTATCAATCATAAGAAATGCAAAATTACAAATATCACCATCGTTTGCCAAACTGAAATGCAAGAAAAATATCAACAAACAGGGGTGATGAACTTTGAGTAGCCATAATTTGTACATCTTGCAGATAGTATTCTATATTCACACCTGTTTCTACTGCTAAAATATAATTTAAACTTCCGGAAAAATCGAAATGAAGAATTGATTTATAATGAAGACCGGGAACTATTGTTAATTCACTAATACCAGTACTAAACCCGGCACTCCCGGCAATACTTGCCTGATTTAAAAAATCATTTTTTGTAATGGCATTGTACTTTATTGCAGCAGGGTCGCCGGCAACATTAATATAATAGGGTTTTAAAATACCTATAGCAACCCCACCTGTATTTACCCAATGTATAGATACCACGCCATTATCATCCGGTTTGCCGGCTATCATTTTGCGGAAACCCAATGCAGGTTTAAACGTGTAAAAATTATTTACTTTACCGAAAATATAAGTGCTTGAGCCTCCATTTGACGATACATTTGTTGACGTACTTTTTAATTCATGTGGGTCTTTTTTTTCGGAAAACTCAATTTGCCAAAACTTTAAGTTGTAAAATCTATCAATATGTTTTTCATCTACAGCTTTCGATTTACCAAAATCTGTAAAAATGCTCCATCCATCAGTATTGAGCCTAAAACCTAAGCTAAATTCACGTGTTACCGGTTTGGGTGCATGTTGTGGAATAATATGTACTAATGTAGGCTTTTTAGTTGCAGAAATTGTATCATATACATGTACCCCTTCTTGTGCAATTGATGGGATTGCAAAGCAAAAAAACACAAACAAAATAAATAGAATCCTTGTTTTGCTTTTCATATTGAAAACTAAGTGTAATTTTATACCATCAAAAAAAAAGCATTAAATTGAGAGTAGAAAATTACTACTTTTATTTTAATAAAAATCAAATAATTAGTAAAATTAGTAAATTTATTTTATGACATCAAAAGTAATTTATAAAACTGATTTGCGTTGTGTTGCAACACATTTATTGTCTGGCAGCGAAATTGAAACAGATGCACCGGTAGATAATCATGGCAAAGGGGAGCGTTTTTCGCCTACCGATTTAGTAGCAACTGCATTGGCTGCATGTATTGTAACCACAATGGGTATATTAGGTAAAAACCATGATATAAATGTAGATGGAGCTGAGTGCATGATAGAAAAAATTATGGTAAAAGACCCCCGTAGAATCGGTGAGATAAAAATAGATATAGATTTTACTAAATGTATGCCTTATACCGATAAACAAAAAACATTATTGGAACATATAGCCAAAACCTGTCCAGTATTTGAAAGTTTACACCCGGATTGTAAAAAAACAATCCATTTTATTTGGAAGAACGAAGAATAGTATTGCCTATAGCACAATCTAAACATTTATATTTGCTACAATAATTATTATACAATTGTAGTAATGCTTGGCTTTGTGCTGCACTTGTGGCAAGCCAATTGTTTTGTCGCCAAAGTTCTATAATAGTATTTTTTTCGGGTGCAACGGTTTCTAATAAGTTCAATGCGTCTTCACTTTGGTTTATATTATCTTGTCTGGATGCATATAAAAATTGAATTGGTGCAATTGTGTTTATTATTATGTTTTCAACTGAAGTTTTCCCTAATTTTTTTGGAATCGCTGTTTTTTGTACTTCGTCGAATGTAAAATGGGTATCCCAATAGGCACTTGCAGTAAAATTAAGTAAGAGTTCTATATCTCTCACCGCATTTAAATCTATTAATTGTGCAAATAAGTGAGTAGATTTAATAATAAGTTGTGCAAACTGTGCTATTCGTATTGTTGGGAAATTTGCAGGTCTCATTCTTAAAAATTTCCATAAATGTTTAGGTATAGGAGTAAGTTTATATAGTTTTTTAATGTAAGAATATTCTTGTTGTAATTGTTCGGGATAATCTTCTGTAAAATCTAATGCTTCTAACATACCTGCTTGTCCAAATAGCATTGCTTCTATTTGTAATTCATTGTCTTTATGCCTAGCCAATATATTTAAAGGCAGGCTTTGGGCTAACATCAAAAAAGGTTCTGAATTTACTTTAAAACCAAAATTTGAAGCAATTCTATAATAGAGTAAGTTTCGCCAATCTTCGGCAGTATTATCTAATATTACATTCCAATCAGCTAATTTTTGTTCCCAACGTTCAGCAAGTAGGGTAGAGAGCCAGTTTTCTTTTACAATATATTTTACTCCGGAATGTAAGTCGGAGCAAGGAAGTTTATTTTTAGAATTAATTAAGTTGTAATATTGATTAATAACACTAGTTGATATTTTATTTTTTAATTCTAAAACCGGAACATTTTTAATTATAGTATGTGTGTCGTTTTCTAATACAACATGCAAAATAATATTACTATAGCTTAAATCATTTTGATGTTCATGTTTTAACCAATCGCTACTTTTTAGGTGTAATTCTATATTGCCTACTAAAATTGTATTTGCAATTTTTACTCTTGCTTCTAAAAAATCAGGTCCTGCATTTGTATTTGTTTTTCCACAATAAATAATAGTAACAGGTTCATTATCAATAGTATATAAGTCTGCAATTTGAAATAAACTATTTTTCCAAATAAACTGAAATAGTGCTTCGTTCATTAATTTATT
>CAIWXG010000159.1 GCA_903916555.1 uncultured Bacteroidota bacterium | reverse complement strand
TTTTTCCTTTAAAGTAATGGCAGACATATCTTTCATGATTTGCCTACAAATATACAGTTAATTATAAAAAAATGTACGACTTATTTTTGCACAGCTCCTTAAATTCGCATATAGTGGACTTTGAGTTTATTGTTTGTGTATATTTGTTGTATTTCAAGTTAATCAAATAATATTTACAATTTCTATTATCCTAAATAATTTGCAACCAACTCAAATATCAATTTATAATTACATTACCAATACTCACCTCAATAAACCTTACTTTTACACTAAATTAGTAATAATAATAAATGCAGATAGATACTCTTTTTGAAGACGATGACATGATAATAGTAAATAAACCTGCCGGTTTATTAGTAATACCTGATAGATATGATTCTACTTTGCCCAATCTAAAACGATTGGTAGAGGCTAAAGTAGGACAAGCTATTTGGGTGGTTCACCGACTTGATAAGGATACAAGCGGTGTTATCTGTTTTGCAAAAAATGATGTTGTACACCGCTATTTATCTATATTGTTTCAGGAACGGGAGGTAAATAAATTTTATGCAGGGCTTGTAAATGGAAAGGTTATACCTGAAGAAGGTAGAATTGATAGCCCCATAGCCGAACATACAACCGTAAAAGGGCGTATGGTTGTGGCAAGACGTGGCAAAATGGCCATTACAGATTATAAAGTAGTAGAGCAATGGCCGATATACTCATTAGTACAATTCCAGATACATACCGGACGCACACACCAGATAAGAGTACACATGCAATCAATAGGTCATTCTTTAGTTTGCGATGAATTATATGGCAATGGCAAACCATTTTTCCTTTCTACTATAAAACGTAAATTCAGACTATCGGAAAAAGACGAACAGGAAAAACCTTTGCTTAGTAGAATTGCGCTACACTCTTACAGATTGGAATTTAAAAAAGAAGACGGTACTGAAATACAAGTAGATGCACCCATACCACGCGATATTTCGGCATGTATTAAACAATTAAATAAGTGGTGTGTTACTGTATAAGAGGTATTTATATTTATTTTAGTGCCTGTCAAATACCATTCTTTCACCTTTAATAGCATTGTTTATCTGTCCGTTTTCGTAAACTATATTACCGTTTACAAGTGTATATTCTATTGTAGCATTAAATGTATGCCCTTCGAAGGGAGACCAAGCACATTTATATAAAATATTATTTTTATTTACAGTATAGTTTTTAGTTAAGTTTACTAAAACGAGGTCGGCTTTATAGCCTTCTTTTATATAGCCGCGTTTTGTTATCTGAAAACATTGTGCAGGTGCATGACACATTTTTTCTACAACTTTTTCTATACTTATTTTACCTTCATTTACATATTGCAGCATTAATAACATTGTATGTTGCACCAATGGTATGCCGGAGGGTGCGTTTTGATAGGGTTGCTGTTTTTCGTCCCAGGCATGTGGTGCGTGGTCGGTGGCTATAATATCTAATCTGTCGTCGAGCAATGCCTGCCAAAGAGCAGCTTTGTTTTCAGGTGATTTTATTGCGGGATTACACTTTATTAAGTTTCCGTATTGATTGTAATCATCGGCAGTAAAGTGTAAATGATGCACACATACTTCCGCTGTTATACGCTTGTCTGCAAGTGGGAAAAAGTTAGTAAATAATTGTAATTCTTTTTCTGTGGAAATATGCAATATATGTAAACGGGTATTGTGCTTTTTAGCGAGAGCTACGGCTGCAAAAGAACTTTCAAAACAAGCTTCAGCATCTCTTATTAAGGGATGAAAAGAAGCATTATCTGCATTGGGGTACACTAATTTGTTTGCAGCAATTATTTTTTCGTCTTCGCAGTGGGTAGCTATTAATAATTCGGAGTCGGCAAATATTTTATTAAGTGTTAAGTAATTATCTACCAACATATTGCCGGTACTGCTACCCATAAATATTTTTATGCCGCAAACACTGTTCTTCTTATTATTGGTTTGCAAAACCTGTTCTACATTATTGTTGGCTACCCCCATAAAAAAAGAATAATTTGCAACAGAATTTGCAGCAGCAATTTCATATTTCTGTTCTAATAATTCTTGTGTTAAAGCAGGTGGGTTGGTATTTGGCATTTCCATAAATGATGTTACACCACCAGCTACTGCCGCCATAGCCTCTGTTGCTATACATGCTTTGTGCGTAAGTCCGGGTTCTCTAAAATGTACTTGGTCATCTATAACACCCGGCAACAGATGCAAACCGTCTCCATTAATTTCAAGACAATTTGCAGGTGTAGTAATTTGATTATCTATTTGTTCAATCAGTCCATTTTTAATAAACACATCCGAAACAAAGCTTTTTCCTTCATTTACTATTGTTGCATTTTTAATTATTATGTTCATTTGTATGTTTTTAAGCCTAAATTGCCAAGTAAAATAAAAACAATATTACTGTATTCATTTGAAACGAATAAAA
>CAIWXG010000158.1 GCA_903916555.1 uncultured Bacteroidota bacterium | reverse complement strand
TTGAGTTTCTATTATTTTTTCCAAAACAGAAATTAAGTACACAAAGTAAAGACATACTTATATAGTATTGTGTTAAAATGTTTTACATTTTACTTAATTAAATTTTCTTATTATATTATAAATAATATACATACAAAAGTACTGTATTTATATTAAGTAGCTTTTTAGATTACCTTTGCTAATTATTGCAATTAAATATTATTTTTTGATTAATTATGAAAGTTGTTTTTATATTTCTAATGATGTTGATTGCTACATCTACATATAGCCAACAAAAGGTAATCGCAAATGAAAAAGTTATACTTACAGGTACTCTTACCAATAAACTTTTTTATGGGCCACCTAATTTTGGTGAAAACCCTGAAACGGATGCTAAAGAGCCTTCTTATATTTTAAAATTAGACAAATCCATTTTATTAAAAGACAAAGATTTTAATGGAAACGATTGGGTAAAAATATCTGAAATACATGTTTTTGATGCAAACAGAAAAATTGACTTAAAACCTTATAATACTAAAAAAGTAAGTATAGAATGTTCTTTAGCAGCAGCACATAGTGGTCATCATCATGCACCTGCTATTACCTGGAATCTTTACTCTATAAAATAATTAAACGAATGTATGGACAAGTATTAGATGCTATTATAAAAGGTGGTTTGATTGGCTTATTTATGGCTATTTCGGTTGGGCCTACTTTATTTGCTGTTATTAAATACAGCCTTAATCATAGTTATAAAGCAGGCATGGCTTTTGTTTTAGGCGTATCTATAAGCGATATAATGTATGTAACAATAGCAAATGTTGCAGCAACATGGTTAGCAGTTTTAGATAGTTTTAGGGTATATATGGCTTATGGCGGTGCCACTATCTTGATTGTTGTGGGCTTGTTTGGGCTATTACATAAATCGAAACAAAAAACAACTACCGATAAAGAAATTGTAACAATAACCGGTGGACATTATTTTAGGATATGGCTTAGTGGTTTTTTAATAAATACCATTAATCCGGGCGTTATTATTAGTTGGATGACTGCTGTTACTGCTACTGCTAATAGTGCGGGTACGTATCGGTTTATTTTGTTTGGTACTTGTTTAGGGTTTATTTTGTCTATAGATTTATTAAAAGTTTTTCTTGCCGATAAGATTCGGACAAAACTCACTGAAAAAAGAATTTCTTTACTACACAATATATCATCTATCATTTTATTGGTATTGGGGGTATTATTATTGCTCACAACCTTATTTAATATGAAGTTTATACCAAGTTAAATTAAAAACTTTATAGAAAATAACGAACTTACTATATGGTGGTGTAAAGCATAAAGATTTGTATATTTGTTGCCTAATGTCTGATGCAATACGTCATGAATGCGGTTTAGCATATATACGCCTTTTACAACCACTTTCATTTTACCAACATAAATACGGTACATCCTTTTACGGATTAAATAAGTTGTGTTTACTAATGGAAAAACAGCACAATCGGGGGCAAGATGGCGCCGGTATTGCTACCGTAAAGTTAGATACACAACCGGGTTACCAGTTTGCACATAGAATGCGTATAAGTGGCAACCAAGCAATTGCAGAAATTTTCCGGAATATTAATGAGGATGTTGCCGAACTGGAAAAAATGTATCCTGAAATATTACAGCACCCTGTATTAATGAAGGGATATATGAAATTTGTGGGTGAGGTAATGCTTGGGCATTTACGTTATGGTACACAAGGAAAAAACAATAAAGAATTCTGCCACCCTTTTGTAAAACCAGACTTAAATCCTGCCAACCACCTTACAATGGCAGGAAATTTTAACCTGGTAAATACAGATGAGTTATTTACGATGCTTGAAGAAACACCTACCGGTGTTATGAAACAGAGTGATATGGGTGCTATGATAGAGGTTATATATCATTATCTATGTGCAAGAGATGCCGAAAAAACTTCTTTAGACCACCTAATAAATGTTTTACAAACAGCAACAACAAAATTTGACGGTGGTTATGTTTTTTGTGGCTTGTTAGGAAATGGTGATAGTTTTATAATGCGTGATGCTAACGGAATAAGACCTTGTTATTTTTATAAAAATGAAGAGGTTATTATTGCTGCCAGCGAAAGAGCCGCTATTATGACTGCTTTTAATGTAGCCCAAAACGAAGTTTTTCAATTAGAACCCGGACATGCAATTATAGTAACTGCCGATGGGAACTATAATAATATTGAAATATTACCACCGCAAAAATTAGCAGCTTGCAGTTTCGAACGTATTTATTTTAGCCGTGGCAGCGACCCGAATATTTATAGAGAAAGAATACAATTAGGTTATAATCTGGCAGGCGAAACATTAAAGGCGTTGAATAATGACCTAAAAAATACTATTGTTTCTTACATTCCCAATACTGCCGAAACTGCTTTTTATGGCTTAATAAAAGGATTAGAGGATTTTTTAAATGAAAAAAAACTAAAACGTATTCTTGCCAACAAGGATACGATGACCGAAGATGAGCTACGTGAGCTTATAAACAGGAAGGTAAGAATAGAGAAGATTGCTATAAAAGATGTAAAAATGCGCACTTTTATTACCGAAGATGCCAGCCGAAACGAAATGGTGCAACATGTTTACGATATAACCTACGGCACTGTAAAAAAAGGTGATACCTTAGTTGTTATTGATGATTCTATTGTTAGGGGTACTACTTTGAGAGAAAGTATTGTAAAAATGCTGAATCGTCTGGAGCCTAAACGTATTATAATACTTTCTTCGGCCCCACAAATAAGATACCCTGATTGTTATGGTATTGACATGAGTAAAATGGGTGATTTTATTGCGTTTCAAGCGGCAGTAGAATTATTAAAAGATACAAAGAAGAACAGAATCTTACGCGATGTGTACGAACAATGTGTTCTTTCTGATTCCTTTGGGCAATTAGATAAACAAAATTATGTAAAGGCGATTTACGAACCCTTTACTTTGGAGCAAGTAAGTACTAAAATTGCCCAATTATTACGCCATGAAGAAGTAGGTGCTGACGTAGATGTTATTTACCAAACACTTGAAGGATTACATAATGCATGTCCTAATAACCAGGGAGATTGGTATTTTACCGGAAACTATCCCACACCAGGCGGCAATAAAGTAGCAAATCGTGCCTTTATGAACTATATGGAGCAAAAAGATGGTAGGGGTTATTAAAAAATATAAAAAACCGGACAAAAAGCCGTACATTGTGGACAAAATTCACAAAGTGAAAAAAAATAAAGAGAAAAACTACCTAATTGAGAAAAATAACGACCAAGAAATAAAACTAACCGAACCCTATTTTGCAAATTATTTTCCTATACAATCTATAGCAACAAAAACTATAGGTTTAATGGGCTTAAATAAAGAAAAAGAATTTAGAGCTATTCAAAATGAGAAAGATTTAATAACGGTAATACGCTCCGGAATCCCAAAAAATGCAATGACTAACATGATGAATATCGCAAATTTATCATTGGTAGAAATGGCGGATATAATACATACCACAGATAGAACATTAAGAAGGTACAGTGATACTGAAAAACTATCCATAGATCAATCTGAACGTATTGTAGAATTAGCAAGGTTATATGCACGTGGCGAAGAAGTATTTGATAATTTAAATAACTTCAGGGAATGGATGGATTGCAAATTAATGGTATTAGGCAATAAAAAACCTAAAGAATATTTAGATACTTGTATCGGTATAAACCTGCTTATTGAAGAATTAGGTAAAATTGAAAACGGAATTTTTGCTTAATGATAGTTTATAGAATAGCAAAAAAAGAGTATATAGAAGACTTGAGTGGCAAAGGGGCAGCTATATATGGTGGTAGATGGAATTGTAAAAATACTTATATCGTTTATACTGCTGAAAGTAGAGCATTAGCTTTGCTTGAAAGTTTGGCTCATATCGGAAAAATTCAGGATAATATATTTAGTATTGCCTCTATTTTTATACCTGATAATTTTATTAATATTATTCTGAAAGAAAACTTATCTCCTTATTGGTACAGTAACCCACCACCCGACTATTTAAGAATTATTGGAGATAATTTTATTACAAACAAAAAAAATCTTGCATTAAAAATTCCATCAGTAATTGTACCCGATGAGTATAATTATTTACTAAACCCATCGCATATAGAATTCAATAAAATAAAAATCATTAATGTGCAGCCTCTTGAATTAAATAAGAGATTATCAACTGTGTGAATATTTAAATGTATTATGGTGTATTTTATTTGTGAAATTTTATATTTTAATTTAAATAATATTTCATAATTTATATTTAATATTTTTTAATGATAGGTTTGTTTGCTTTTATTGCAAAATGTTGACTACTTTGCATAAGATTCATTTATAAAATAATTTGAAAAATTTTATTAATAAAAAATAGGGTAGATTTGTTTTCTGGAGAAACATAACAGTAATGAACTTAGACCTTAAAGAAATTTCGGATCATAAAAATTTTGAAGATTTAATTGTTTCCTATTTTCAGGATTTGATAAATGAAAAAGCTGATAATATTTTAAATATTGATGTAAAACCGTCAGGAACTGGTATTGATGGAGGTCGTGATATACTTGTAACTTTCCAAGTATCTGATACTATCTCTACTTTTAGAAGAAGATGGGTAATTCAATGTAAGTTTCATAACTCTGATATTTCAACTGATAAAATTTCGGATATTAATATACCAACTCTATTATATTCTTACAATGCATCCGGTTATCTATTAGTTTGTAAACAAAAGCCAACATCTAAGCTAACTGAGCTTTTTGAAAGACTTGAAAGGGAGTGTAGGCTTGAAAATAAATATATGGTGTGGGGTGGAGAACAATTGAAAAGGTCAATTATAGTAAAGTCTAATCAATCCATACTTCAACAATATTTTCCAGCTTATTTTGAATATTGTGTAGTTAATAACATTTTAAAAAAATGAAAGCATTTGTATCTTATAGTGTAAGCGACAATAATGAGTATATTTTAACTTTACTCTCCTTAAAATTAAGGGAAAATGGTTTTGTTGTAAATACAAGCCAAAACTTTTATAATAATATATTAGATTACAATACTATGAATGAAATTAATGAATCTCATTTGTTCATTAGTATTATTACATCTGGTGGAAGTGAAAGAAAAAGAGTTATACAAGAATGGGAATATGCGGCTTCAAGGAACATTCCAAATATACTTTTAATTGAAGACAACGTTTCTGTCAATCAAGATTTTACCGGCAACTATATTCGATTTAATCGAAGAAATCCTCAACCAGCGATCCAAGAAATAAATAAAAGAATGTCCCAAAATCAGCAATTAACACCAACAAAAACGAACGATATTGTACCATGGATATTAGGAGGAACTGCATTACTTGCAATTTTAACTTTATTTTCAAGTGAAAAAAAATAGAGAATAAACCTCAATACTTCATATAGAGATGCTTAGATTGATGGGAAATACAAAATACCCCAGATATTTTCATAATTTTTTTTAGAAGTTACTTTTAGAGATGCTTACATGTTTTGGGGTTGATGATATAAGTTATAACATTAAGAAGAATATAGGTTTTGAAACACATTATTATTTTTATGTAATTTTTATTATCTTTGTAATAAATTTATAACACATGATTATTTATGTTAAAGTTAATCCTGCATTACACCCTATAGGTACAACATGGAAGGGTATGGCTTGGAGAGCATGGCAATTAGGTCGATTATTAGGAGATCCGATATTTAGAAACCAAAAGAAAATATTGGTAGTAATTTCTAATCATGCTATAGTAGCAACTTTTTGCATACATGGTGTTGCCTCTGACGCCCATGCAATACCAATGGGAAGAATTAGGGTTCGTTTTGCCTTGTTGGATACTTTACCTGCTTGTCATGCAAATTTCATCACTATTTATAGTGAACCTATTCTTAACCATATAAACCGTGTACCAAGATCATGCGGATATATTAATATTAATCTTATAATTGCACCTATACATCAATGCGACTGTGTACTAAATATTATACCAGTATACAATACTCTAGAAATATATAATGGAAATTTAGTTAACATTTTATAACCAATACCGTAGTCCTACATGTCATAGAGTTCTTCCTAACAATTCAAAGTTATTTTTGGAATTTGAATGTAAGATTATATTTGTTTTGTGAAATATCACAGTAATAATTTGCATAGATAAATATATATTATACTATTGTCCCCCTTCCTACACATTTGAATAGGACGTTTAGGGCGAACTTTTTTATTTAGTACCTGATTATCACTAAAACCCAAAACCCTCTCTTTACTTATCATTTACAACCAAAGTACCTGCCATTCTATCGTGTAGTGTTTGGTTTTTATCGTCCCATAACATCATAAAATAACCAATTAAAAGTATTGCACCTGAAATTATCTTACCAAAATATCTACCGGTTGCATTTAAAAAAGAAATGCGTTGCCCATACAAATCGGTTACTTTAATTCGCATTGCCATTTTACCTACACTGGCTTGTCTGCCACCTGATTCTAACAAGCAAAAATAAAGCCAGCGTACAGTATAGGTAATAAATAAATAAAGTGCATTGTTTTTAAAAAAAGCATATATAAACAAGGAGAAATCAAAATTGTTTCTATCGAATAAATTCTCAGAAGAAATGCCAAAAATCAAACCTATAATCTTATCAACAAAACTAAGTATAAGCCCATCAATAATTAAGGCAAGAAGACGCCTGCCGAAGCTTGCATACGACAATGGTTTTTCAGGAAATATTGACTGTTCAAATTGTTCCATAATAGATTATTTTGAACCTAAAAATAGTATAATTTAATTTAAAAAAGCAAATAAATATAAAAAGTAAAGCCAATCAAATTTTATTGATTGGCTTTACTTTTTATATTTAGAAATTAGTTGAAACAACTAAAACTAAAACTTATTTAATTATTTCAGTAACCTGACCTGCACCTACTGTTCTACCACCTTCACGTATAGCGAATTTAAGACCTTTATCCATTGCTATAGGAGCAATCAATTTAACCAATAAATTCACGTTATCACCCGGCATAACCATTTCAACACCAGCTGGCAATTCGCACTCACCTGTAACGTCTGTAGTACGGAAGTAGAATTGTGGACGGTATTTGTTGAAGAATGGAGTGTGACGACCACCTTCATCTTTACTAAGAATATACACTTCACCTTTAAACTCGGTGTGTGGAGTAATAGTTTTAGGAGCGCATATTACCATTCCACGACGAATATCTTTTTTCTCAATACCGCGTAATAATAAACCTGCATTATCACCTGCTTCACCACGATCCAATAATTTTTTAAACATTTCAACACCTGTACAAGTAGAGGTAAGAGGGTCTTCGTTAAAACCAACGATTTCAACGTTTTCACCTACTTTAATTACACCACGTTCAATACGACCTGTAGCAACTGTACCACGACCCGTAATTGTAAACACGTCCTCAACAGACATTAAGAATGGTTGGTCGATAGGACGCGGAGGCAATGGAATGTATGTATCAACTGAATCCATTAAATCTTCCACAGCTTTAACCCATTTTGGATCACCGGCAAGAGCACCTGTTGCAGAACCTTGAGTTATTGGTGTATTATCACCATCGTAACCGTTTTTGGTTAGCAACTCACGGATTTCCATTTCTACTAATTCAAGAATTTCAGGGTCATCAACTAAATCAACTTTATTCATGAAAACAACCATACGAGGTACACCAACCTGGCGAGCCAAAAGGATGTGTTCACGAGTTTGAGGCATAGGACCATCAGTTGCAGCAACTACAAGAATTGCACCATCCATTTGAGCCGCACCTGTAATCATATTCTTCACATAGTCAGCGTGACCCGGACAGTCAACGTGTGCATAGTGACGGTTAACAGTTGCATATTCAACGTGAGCTGTGTTGATAGTGATACCGCGCTCTTTTTCTTCAGGAGCCGCATCAATTTCGTCATAACCCTTTTTTGTAGCTAATCCTTTCGATGAAAGAATTGAAGTGATAGCTGCAGTCAAGGTAGTTTTACCATGGTCTACGTGGCCTATGGTACCAATGTTTACATGGGGTTTATCCCTCTTGAAGACGTCTTTTGCCATTGTTATTTTTTTTAAAAGGCTGATTAAATTATTATTAATTATTATTATAAGTAACGCCACAATGGCGTTTGTTCCAATTTTTAGCTGTTGATTAATATATGTATTTTTATATTAGTAAAAATAAATATACTATTCTAAGCAAAGAGCTGTTGAGCAGGATTGAACTGCCGACCTCTTCCTTACCAAGGAAGTGCTCTACCGCTGAGCTACAACAGCTTGTATTCATTTTTATTTTATAAGCAAAGAACTTCAAAAAACATATTATATACAAAATTAGGTTTAAGCTACAAATTATATTTGCATGCTTAAAACCTTTTATTTTAATAAGAGCGGAAGACGAGGCTCGAACCCGCGACCTACAGCTTGGAAGGCTGTCGCTCTACCAACTGAGCTACTTCCGCTTATTACAAAATTTGCAAGTACAATATGCGGCTAAAATTTATTGTACCCTACAAACAAATTAAAAAAGTGGGCAGAGAAGGATTCGAACCTCCGTACTCGTGAGAGAACAGATTTACAGTCTGTCGCCTTTAGCCGCTCGGCCATCTACCCATTTTACAAATTAAAAATCAAAAAGCTATCTTAGTTTCAAAATTTTCAATTTCATTGTTTGCATTAAAAACGATGTATGCTTGTTATTATACAATTATACATAATTTTATGTTTTGCATTCATTGAGCCACTTGCCGGAATCGAACCAGCGACCTACTGATTACAAATCAGTTGCTCTACCATCTGAGCTAAAGTGGCTATTGTTTCATTATGTAAAGAACTTATTCCCTTTTTGTATTTGGGATTGCAAAAGTAGGTAAGAAAATTCATTTTGCAAATTATTTTACTTACTTTTTAAATGATACTAAATATTTTTTTTGGTCAAATAAATATTTAGTAAATAATATGCTTTCATTTTAAGTAAAAATAAATGTGGAATGTGCATTATTCAAAATAACATACATTCCACATTTAATAAGAAAGAGAAGAATTAATTATTCTCTTTTAAAATGGCATTTTTTGCATATAAAGGTTAAAGGTATCTTGTTTCCAGTTATGCGTAGCATCCGTCATTTTTATGCTGAATGTTGCAAAAAGGGTATTGCCATCAGGGGCAATATATCCTTTACCACCATGGAAATCAGATGGTGCAAACCACATTTGTACGCTTGACATGGTATCTATAATGAAAGTATAAGAATTTGCACTATCCATAGTGCAAATAATTTTGTTATAATTAAGATTGCCCATAAAATTTTGAATATAAAAAGTTGTAGGGGTATTTGTTGTATCTATTACAATGGAATATAAAGAATCTTTACCTACATAAGTGGCTGAATCACTTCCTATATAAACTTGTTTTACATACCACGTACCAAAATATTTACTTATTTTGGCTTTTTCACAATATTTACCTTCATATCCTACCGGACACATACATTTACCATTTGGAGAATCTCTATATACATAACTTGCAATAAGGGTATCTTTATCTTTCCATTGCGCAAGATATTGTGCATTTGCAAAAGAATCATTGCAAAAAGCACCATTAAAACATTTAACACCATTACAAATTGGTGCCTTACCTACTTTCGTACAAGAAAAATAACTAATGACTGCGAAAGATAAAATTACGATTGCTACCTTTATTAGGGTGCGGTTTTTCTTATTAATCATGTTCAAATTTAGT
>CAIWXG010000157.1 GCA_903916555.1 uncultured Bacteroidota bacterium | reverse complement strand
ATTTTTCTTTTTTAGAAGTTTTAAATTAATACCAACTATCCGGTAGATACCCTTACTATACTTATGCTCTTCAAAAACAAACGACAAAAGAATTTACAGAAAAATCTATTAATTATATAAAACAAATTAGTGTATGTTTACGAAAAAAGATTTAATGAAGTATATATCAGATTACATTTTAGAATGTAATAAATTAGGTGTGCACTTTAAAAAAGTAATACTTTTTGGTTCATATGCGCGCAATATGGCACACAAATGGAGTGATATCGACCTCGCTCTTGTATCTGACGATTTTACAGGTATTATTTTAGAGGATATAGCAAAAATTACCCGTGCTGATATTAAATTTGTAGATATAGAACCACATATATTTAATACTGCCTATTTTGAAAAAGGAGACCCTTTTGTAGAAGAAATATTAAAAACAGGTATTGAAATTGTTTAAAAATTGCTACTTTTTTTAGAAGAAATATTAAAAACAGTCATTAAGATTGTTTAAGAATTAAAGAAGATCAAGGCGACGCTTTCGCATTATAGTTATAAGCTAAGCGGGACGATTAGACTAGTGTGTGTAACAAAGGGGGGATTTTTTGAATAAAGTTAAAAAATATTTTTTTATTTAAAAATAATGTACCTTTAACCTATATAGTACAAAATATAATTATTTTAGTAAATGTAAAAATTATTTACATTTAGAGCATAACATATAAACATTAAAAAGAAACATTATATTTAAATAAAAAACTTTGAAAAAAACAGTATTCACATTACTTATTTTAAGTGTAACGATTAGTGCTATGGCACAACCTACACTAATGGCAATAACCAATAACCCAGTGGTGGGTGATGTTTTTCAAGGACATCAATGCGACTCTACCGGTTATTCAACAATGACTCCCGGAGGGGTTACCGGTGCAGGGGTTATATGGAATTTCAGCAGCCTTGTGCAGACCGGATTAGACACAACACATTTTTATTCAAGTGTTGGCGAGCCATTCATAGATTCTTTTCCGGGCAGTAATTTCATTACTTATAACCCTTATAATTCAACGTCGGGAATAACTTATGAATACTTTACTACCGATATAAACAAATTTGCACTTTCTGGTTTCTGTGATTCTTTTTCTGGATATAAATTTGTAGCTTATTATCCCAGACCAAAAATTTTGCTCAATTATCCATCTACCTATAATAGCGTTTTTGTAGATACTACTATTTCTCTTGTACTTGGCAATAGTTATAGTAAAAATATTAATATAGATAGCGTAAATTGCGATGCTTATGGCACTTTAACAATACCAACGGGCACTTATACCAATGTATTGCGAATTCATTGGACATCCCATAGCACAGATAGCAACACTACAAGCGTTAATTACAGCAGTTCTGAAAGCTACCTTTGGTTTACCCCCGGTTTTCATTACCCATTATTAACTTTGGCTTACGATACCGCATTTGGAAGTAAATATTTAAGTAATATTAGTTATTTTTCGCAAATGGCAGCCAGAGTGAATGAAATTAATAAAAATGAAATTTCGTTACAAGCAATACCCAATCCGGCAAATAGTTTACTTAATATTCAATTCAATTTAATTGATAAAAACATTGCTACCCTAAGTATTACCGATTTAATGGGGGAAAATATAGCTGTTATTGACAATTCACATTTGCAAGAAGGAATAAATAACATTAGTTATTCTGTTGCAGATTTACCCAATGGTATGTACTTCCTAAATTTAAAAACACCGACCGGTAATGTTTCTAAAAAGATTGTGGTGAATAGATAACATTGTGGAGAATAATAACATTAATATACGCATTATTTGCGGAGAATATCTTTTTTCGACTTTGAAGGTGTTTTTACCTGCAAAGCATTAATGTATAGTTGGCTCTCTTATACCTAAATTGTCTACCATCTGCTTGTAACATTTATATTTTCCTCTTATTAAAACATAAGTCTCGGAAAAGAGAATTGGTTCTTGCTTTTAATGTTTTTGTATCACACCTCTTACATTTTCGAACAGAGAAGCTAAGCCTCCCGAAAGCTTTAGCTACCGATGGTGCTGCACAATCCCGAAAGCTTTCGGGACGGGAGAGTAAGAAGCTGCCCTATTTATTTAGGAACTCCTTTTATACGAAAGTATGAAAGGAGTTTTTGTTTTTGGACTATACTTTTCGTAATTTTGATTAATATGATATATTTATATGTGGACTGATTATATTGAACAGAATAAGGATGTATTAATGGGAAATCCTGTAATTAACCATACAAGAATTGGAGTTGACTTGATTCTTAAGAGAAAATGAGGATAATGATTTATGGAATTTATATCATAAGTGTAGAAAATCAGCCGGTTTGCAACCGGAATTAAAAGGAACGAAGCTTAAAATTTTGCTTGTATTATAGCAATAATAGTATAAAGTAAAAATTTCAAAATTAGTATTAATATATAGTTTATTTTGAATGAATGTTTAAAAAAAATCAGATTGTTGATAAAGATTCTATTTTTTGAATAAAATTATGTACATTTGCACCGTAAGAAAAGAGAGGGGACACAATAGTTGTCCCTTTGTTATTTATGTTATGGCTGAAATTATTGAAAGTATATACAAATTATTAGAACCATTACTTGATGACACCGATATTTTTATAGTAAATATAAAGATAAAACCTACAAATAACATTAAGGTTTTTCTTGATGCTGATGGAGGTTTTACAATAGAGAAATGTTCGTCTATAAATAGAAGGTTATACGCAATGATTGAAGATGAGCAGGTTTTTCCTGACGGTGATTACTCATTAGAGGTTTCTAGTCCGGGTATTGATGAGCCATTATTACAAAAGAGACAATATCTAAAAAATGTAGGGCGAAAAGTTGCTATTACAGATAATATGGACATAGAAAAGATAGGTATCTTAAAAGAAGTAAATGAGGATAGTGTGATAATAGAAATGAAATTGTTAAAACAAAAAGAAAAAACCTTGTTTGATGATGAGGCCACCGTTACTAGAACT
>CAIWXG010000156.1 GCA_903916555.1 uncultured Bacteroidota bacterium | reverse complement strand
TGCATCCATCGCCAAGAAATAAAATTTGGCAAAAGAAAAATCCTTGGTTTGAAATTAATATTGTTCCAAAACTTCAGGAAATCATCTCGTACACAATAATATAAGTTAATATGTATATATGTACACATTGGTGCACCTTACTAAAATAAAACATGCACATGTAAATTTCATAAGTATTTGCTGAAATGATATAAGTTTACCAACAATAGAGATACTACCTTTGTTTTTTTTATATTATATAATTTTTTTATGCGTATATATTTCCTAACCATTTTGTTCCTTATAGCATATATGCCTAAGATTCATGCTTATAATGTTGTTGCAGTTGATACACCTACAATTGTTATGGATTTTGGTTTTAATATGCTATTGGTGGGAAACGATAGCACATTACAAGAAAAGATAGTATCGTTTGCAAAAAAACAAATAGGTGCACCTTATAGATATTGTTCAATGACCCCTAATGGTGGGTTCGACTGCTCCGGTTTTGTTAATTATGTCTTTAACCACTTTAATATATATGTACCCAGGTCTTCAGTAGGCTTCACCAATATGGGCAAAGAAATACCCCTTAACAAAGCACAACCGGGAGACTTGATTCTCTTTACCGGCACTAACCCACACAAACGAATAGTGGGTCATATTGGTATCATTACTACTAATTCCAATGGAGAAATAAACTTTATACAATCCACATCAGGCATTGCTTATGGTGTTGTAATAAGCCTATTAGACAAAAACTACATGCGGCGTTTTGTAAAAATAATAAGGATTTTTGAATAAGGATTGGAGCAAAATATAAATGTGGTACGCCAACAGCTCAATTAACAATTTAGCATATATTATATATAGATTAAATTTCCTTCAATTTGACCTATATATAACACATAAATATAAACCACCCAATCAATAGCCAATTACCTGTTCTTCAATCACCTCTGGCATTTCTCTAAATTCATACTGTTGATTACGTAATTGAGGCTCAAAACCAGCAGCCCGTATTGATTCCTGAATACCCTTGGCTGTAAATCTATGGGGGGCACCGGCAGCACTAACTACATTTTCTTCTATCATTATAGAACCAAAATCGTTAGCACCGGCATGTAAGCATATCTGTGCTACCTGTTTGCCAACGGTAAGCCAAGATGCCTGAATATTTATTACATTAGGTAGCATAATTCTACTCATAGCTATCATACGTATATATTCCTCAGCCGTTGTAAGGTTTCTTGTCCCCCTTATTTTTTGCAACAAAGTATCCACATCCTGAAAAGTCCATGGAATAAAGTTTAGAAAACCTTTTGCGTTTTCGGGCTTTTGTGCTTGTACTTCTCTTATGCTTACCAGGTGTTCAAAACGCTCGTGCAATGTTTCTACATGTCCAAACATCATGGTAGCACTTGTTGTTAGCCCTTGTAAATGGGCTTCATGCATAATATCTAACCATTCTTTGGCACCACATTTACCGTTAGATACCAGTTTGCGAACTCTATCATTTAATATTTCTGCACCGGCACCGGGCAAGCTATCTAAACCGGCATCTTTTAAAGCCTTTAAAACCTCATGATGCGTACTGTGCGATATTTTAGTTATATGTGCAATCTCCGGAGGGCCTAAAGCATGTAGCTTTAGATTAGGAAACAACTGTTTCAACTCTTTAAAGAGGTCCACATAATAGGCTAAACCTAAATCAGGATGATGACCACCTTGCAATAATAATTGCTCACCACCATATTTAAACGTTTCAGCTATTTTAATTTTATAAGTTTCAATATCTGTAATATAAGCATCTGCATGTCCGGGAATACGATAAAAATTACAAAATTTGCAATTCGCAACACATACATTAGTTGTGTTCATATTCCGGTCTATAATCCAAGTAACTTTACCATGTGGCACCTGAATTTTCCTTAATTCGTTTGCTACAAACATCAATTCAGCAAGTGGTGCATTTTCAAAAAGAAAAACACCCTCGTCGGCACTTAAAAATTGAAACGAGAGTGCTTTATTATATAACCGGTTTAATTGCATTCTATAACTATTTAGTCGGCAAAATTATAGAATAATAACGAGCCTTAGCACTAAAGAATCAAATATTGTGTATAGATAAAAACACTTTAGTTGTTTAAAGTTACTCTTTTATAATTTTCAACATTTTACGTTCGCAGATTTTTGCGCATTAACTGCTCATTGAGAAATAAACTTTTTGCTCAAAAAGCAGTAATATTATTCTTTAGGATTATTATTGTAATGAAAATTTTTATTTTTTTACCTAACATTTTGTATTTTACATACGTCTTTTAGAGTAGGTATTTAACTAAAAAAGAGAATATTATGAAAAAAATACTTTTACTGGCATTATGCCTTTTATCTTTTTGCCCTATACATGCGCAAGTATATACTGCAGGGCATATTACAGCTACTGTAACAGATTCTATGTCTTATGATTCAATAAGGTGTAGCAGTAGCTTTTATTATACCTACCACATAACTGTTGATAGCTCTTATGTAAGCGACTCTTTAAAAATTATTGACACTGTAATGGCTTCCGTATTTGCTGCTTATGGTAATACTACCGGTGTTTCTCCATGGATTTTTGATGCTCCTTTAAGCCAAGGTTATGGCGATTACCCTACTGCACCGGGTATGACTTATTATACCGGCCCCACAACTAAACTTATTTGCGGTTTAGATACCTTGAGGTATATAACCCCTTACGATAGTTTTATGGTTACGCCATGTGGCTATAATAATGTATCGGGGCAGGTATATGCCGATAATAACGGCAATTGTATTTTTGATTCAGGTGATGCATACATCTACCCACCACCTGTGGCAATGAGTGAGAACTTATCCAGTTCGGTTGGCACTCGTGGTTTTGCAGGTTTATATTATGGAACCGGCAGTGGGGGGTATTCGTTTCAAGTGCAACAATCCTGGATGATAAATTACAGTGTATTCTTACCCTCTTACTTTGCTTTTATTTTCCCTCCATCCAGTTGCTTCTCCGGTTCTTATACCTTTACAACATTACCGCAAACAGGTGTTGATTTCCCGCTGCAATGTACCAGCAATGTTGATGTGCAATGTTATGCATTAGCCCCATCGTCTATAAGGCTTCACAGGGCATTTTATATGTCTCCTTATGTTAGCAATACCGGTTGCGATACAGCAGCGGGTCAATTAACCTTTATAAAAGACAGCAGGGTTCTATATGACCCATCATTAAGTACATATCCTGCCGATACTGTACGTGGCGATACCTTAATATGGAACTACTCCGGACTTACAAATCTTACAAGTGGTGCCTATTGGAATTGTTTTTTATCAAGCCTGTTTCTTTCGCTTGATACTACAGTGGTTGTAGGTGATACCTTATGTTTTAGTGGATATACAAATATTCCTTCTGCCGATATTAACCCATCTAATAATTCTTTTAGTTATTGTATTCCTGTTGTTTATTCTTACGACCCCAACCTAAAAGAAGTGAGCCCTAAAGGTACCGGAGCAGAGGGATATATTCCTGCTGCACCCGATACACTTACCTATACCTTACATTTCCAGAATACAGGTAGTGCTGCAGCAGAAAACATAAAGATTATAGATACTCTAAGTAGTCATATTAATCGTGCTACACTAAAAATATTGGGGACAAGCCATAATATGATACCGGAATGGTTAGCACCGGGTGTAGTACAATTCAATTTTAATGAAATTAATTTACCCGACAGCGGTACTAATTTTGCTGCAAGCCAAGGCGAAGTACGTTTTAGTGTAGTTTTAAATCCAGGGTTAGCATACAATACGCAAATAAAAAATACCGGCTATATCTATTTCGATTTAAACCCACCGGTTGTAACTAATACCACACTTAATACCATTGCAAAACCAAATAGAGTTGACCCGATTATGGAAAACATCGGAATATTAATATATCCTAACCCGGCAAGCGACCATATAATTGTAGAAAATCTTAATGGCGGTATACTTTCTATTACCAACCTTAATGGAGATTTGGTTTTTGAACAAGAACTTGTAAATGACAAAACCAGCATTGATGTAAGCAAACTAACGAGTGGTGTTTATATTCTAAAAACAATAAGTAGTAAAAATACAGCTACAACCAAGTTTATTAAATATTAATAATAATTTATTTTAAATGATAAGAGCCACAATTTTGTGGCTCTTATCATTTAAAATAAATACCTACTCTATAATGGTTGCTTGTGTCTATTCTTCCGTTTTTTTTACTTTTTTTCTAACAGTTACCCATTCTTCTATATTTACAGTAAAGTGCAAATTACCTATAAGTACTACTGCCCTTTTAGCTTTCAATTCTTTAATAGTACCAACCTGATGGCTTAATCTATTCTTTACTAAACAGCCTATTTTAGGGGTATCGTTTAGCGTGTCATACGTTTTTTCTGCCTTACGAGCTGCTGCCGCATTCACGTCTATTTCCTTTCTGCGAAAAAGTATATTCTCGGCAGCCTTAATTACTTCTTGTTTATTTTCGCTACGTTTCCAGTCTTGTATTATTTGTTTAAACTTACGTTCAGTATTTCTAAGATACTCGAGTTCTTCTTTTTTTATTTTGTTTTGTAATTTTAAAGTTTCTATTTGTTGCTTTTGGGTTTCTTTATCGGTAAGAGTTATAAATTTCTGTTTTAATAGTGCATTCTCTTTTATGTAATCATCCAGTTCTTTTTCTTTATCACTAAGCCTTACAGCTTGTTGTTCTGTGGCATGCAGCATTTTGTCTAATTTAAAATGCTCTTGTTGGGTTAGTTGTTTTGCTCGTTCTATAACATTTGCCGGCAGACCGCTTCGTTGCGCTATGGCAAACGTGTAAGAGCTACCCGGTTTACCAATAGTTAGCTGGTATAAGGGTTCTAATTTTTCCTCATCAAATGCCATTGCACCGTTTATGATTCCTCGCACCTTACCTGCCATTACTTTTAGGTTTAAATAATGGGTAGTAATAATACCTAACGCATTTTTTTGTGCCAGGTTTTCTACAATGGCTTCTGCAAAAGCACCACCCAAAATGGGGTCTGACCCGCTACCTAATTCATCTATAAAAAACAAAGTTTTACCGTTTGCAAAATCCATAAAATACTTCATGTCTTGCAAGTGGGCACTGTAAGTACTCAGTTCGTGTTCTATAGATTGGGTATCACCAATTTCAACCATCATTTGTTTAAAAACACCTATTTCAGATTGTGGGTCAACAGGTATTAATAAACCTGCTTGAGCCATCAATTGCAGCAAACCGGCTGTTTTCATAGACACCGTTTTCCCGCCTGCATTGGGACCGCTTATAATTAGAATTCGTTGATGTTTATCTAAGCTAAGATTTAAGGGTATGGTTGTTTTTTTGTTCTGTTTATTTCGTAGTAAGAGTAAGGGGTGGTATGCATTTATTAAATTTATTACCGGGTGTGGACTTAAAACCGGCATATTGGCATTTAAGTCTATTGCTAATAAAGCTTTTGCACGTATATAGTCATAAATGCCACATAGGGTATAATATTCGTTTAAAGCAGCAGCATAAGTAGATAATTCTTTGGTAGTATCTTTAAGTATGCGGAAAATCTCCCTACCCTCAGCCATTTCTAACGAAAATAGTTCATTATTTAATTCAATAGTTTCTTCCGGTTCTATAAAAACTGTTTTTTGAGTATCGCTTTCACCATGTAAAATACCCTTTACAATTCTTTTGTATTCGGCTAATACGGCAACTGTCCTTCTTCCGTTTATGTAGCTTTCACCAATATCTGCCAAGTAACCTTGTTTATTCATTTTTCGCAATACAGCTTCAAACGTACGCCTTGCCTCTGCCCTTGTTTTCCCTAATTCCGAACGGATATACATTAATTCTTTAGATGCATTATCTCTAACAATGCCACTATCATCAATTACAGATGTAATTAATTCGTTTATTTTTTTTTCGTAAACTATATGGCTGCAAATAGCCATTAAATGAGGAAATAATTCATTGTTTTTTTTAAACCACAGCAAAATATCCCTCATATTTAAAGCTAATTGACTAACATGCAGTAACTGCTCACCGTTTAGCATACTGCCTGTTACAGCAAGTAATTTTAATTCTTTATATAAATTAATCGTGAAGTCGTTAGGAAAAAAGTCGTTGCTTAGTAATATTGTTTTAAATTCATTTGTCTGGTTCAATTCCCGTTCCATATAAGTAATATGAATATGGAAGCGAATGTTTGCAACCCTTTCACGAGCAGCATCGGTACGGCATTTAAGTCTAAGTAAATCACAAACCTTATTAAATTCCAAAGCTTCAACTGCGTGTGCCGGGTATAATTGCATTTATAAATAATTTCAACACCAAAATTACCTATTTGGAAGGAAAAAGGTGCTTATTTAATGAATAGATAATTTTAGAGCCTTTAAAGAAAAAACAGCGTTTTTATATGCACCTTGATAGTGCTTACCTTTATTAAATATCTCCCAAATTTACTGAAATAAATCGTAAATTTACATTATGGAATTAGAATTTCAAATATCTCAAACTTTTGATGATGACATTAAAAGTTTACCTGAAGAAAATAGAGTGACGGTTATTGACAAAATAAACCTTGTAGCAACATCTTTTATGAATGGTAAAAAAGAATTTAATGAAAATGCATCTGTACCCTATATTTTTACTTTGAAAGGTGGATATGAAAGTTCATTGTATTTAATTAAAGCAGACAATAATAACCGTATAATTGCAGCAGTAGATGAAGACCCGATATTTGATAAAATCTCATTTCTGCTTTTTAGAATAATAGATAAAAGTATTGCCGAAGAAACGTATAAAATTGTTGGTGAAAATATTTATAAAGATTATGGAATGTTATAAAATATGGCAGATATAAAAACATTAGTTGATGAGTATGGAATTATAAATGAGGCATGTAAAATATTACCTACCACTGATTTCAAAGTCAAGTTTCTTGAATCTTTATCAGAATTAGAAGACAATAATGCTCATAAAACGAGGCAGTTTCCTAAAACAAGGTTACATAAAATACAAGTAGTAAAAAAGAATATTTATAGGGCTGATATTGATAAAATATCAGGTTGGCGAATACACTTACAATATATAGATAATGAAATTCATTTAAAAGACATTATTGATGGCAAAAATCATGATGATATTTTAAAATTTATTGATGCAAAAAAGGATAGATACCAATAGCAATTCTCAAACTTACAAACAATGCCCCTACCATAAATCTCAATAGATAATTTTAGAGCCTTTAAAGAAAAAACAGAGTTTGAATTTGCTCCTATTACCGTGCTTACAGGGGCTAATAGTAGTGGCAAAAGCAGCTTGGTGATAAAAATATTTAATTAGTATTATAAGTAGTTCGTATTTTTGTAAAAACATTAAAACCATGACAGCAAGTGCCATATTTAGTGAAATTAAAAAACTTCCATTTAATGATAAATTATTGCTGGTTGAAAAAACCCTTAAAACAATAAGGCATGAAAAGGAACATAATCTAGAACATGCAGTAAATACACTATATAATGATTATTTAACAGATAAAGAATTGACCCTATTTACTAATTTAGATTTTGAATCTTTTTATGAAACAAAGTGAAATATGGTTAGTAAATCTTGACCCTACAATTGGTGCCGAAATAAAAAAAACACGACCTGCAATTATTGTTAATGACAATATTCTAGGTAAATTACCTTTAAAAATAATCGTGCCTCTTACAGATTGGAAAGAAAGATATGAAATTGCAAGTTGGATGGTAAAAGTTATACCGCATAATGGTAACAAATTAAATAAAGAATCGTCGGCTGATTGTTTTCAAATAAGGTCTGTTGCTGAAGAACGACTAATTAAAAAGATAGGACATGTAAGTAGCGTAGTAATGGATAAAATTCGTACATCTTTAATCCTTGTATTAAATATTAAATAACACAATTCTCAAACTAACAAACAATGCCCCTACCATATATAGCAATAGATAATTTTAGAGCCTTTAAAGAAAAAACAGCGTTTGAATTTGCACCTATTACCGTGCTTACAGGGGCTAATAGTAGTGGCAAAAGTAGCTTGGTAGATGCTTTGAGGATTTTGCAGAATTTTGCAAATGAAATTCCACACGAAGATTCAGATAAATTTTGGAATAAAGTAATTAATTTAAAAGACAATTATCTACATTCCAGAATACCGGGTTTTGACCATTTAATAAATAATCAAACAAATAAAGACAGTATAGGTTTTGAATTTAAGTGCAAGTTTGTTGGTATGATTGAAGTAGTTACGTTATGTCTTGAATATCAGAAGAAAGATGAAAATGGTATTAATGGTATTTTAAAATCACTAAAATATAGGAATAAGGATGGGCTTGTTTTCATTAGCATGGAAATTAAAGATAATGTAATTCATTTAGAAATAGATTATGCATTTTTATATGAAAAATTTAATGATGAAATTAAAAAAGAAATTGAATATTATGACATAATTTTAAGTGCAGACATAAATAAGGACAATAAAGTAAAAGTAGATGAAAATATATTAATTAAACTAAGCAATATAAATGAAGAATTAATTATATTCAATATATTCTGTTACGATAATCTTAGACAAATTAATAAATTAACGGCTTTGCAAATTATTCCAATTCCATTTGTTGAACCATTATTAATTCCTTATCATACTGAAAGTAAAGGGGAATTTTTCAGTCAAAATGCAAAAGAAATTAGCAAATTTAAAGAAATAAAAGATTTATATAAGAGTGGTGTACCATTTTATGATAAAG
>CAIWXG010000155.1 GCA_903916555.1 uncultured Bacteroidota bacterium | reverse complement strand
TGTTGCTTTTCGGGATCCTTTTCAAAATTTGTTGACTATTTATTAAAAAGTAAACATTATGATTGAAACTGAAAAAACAAAGATTCACACAGCCAGTGATAAGTGGGTGGTGCAGAGAACTATTATTGATAAACTGGGTGACATTGACCTGTGTGTTTATGAGCCAGTAAATCGTCCCTGGGATAAAGCCAAAGAACACCTAGCCATACTTGATGATGGTATTAATATGGATTGGGCAGGTCGTGTATTCTGTATTCCACCTGATGGAATCCATACCTATCCTTGGCTTAAAAAATGCGCCAAACATGGTAATACTATTGCACTAGTCTATGCGAAGACTGATACAGCTTATTACCATGAAATAATTTTGCATTCTGCCAAAGCTGTCATTTTCTTAAAGAGTGGGGTAAAGTTTCATAATACCGATGGATCCAAAGTTGATTCTGCTCCATTATCTTCAATGCTGGTAGCTTTTAGTACCCCAACAGGTATGGTTCTAGAGGATAGTGGGATAAGCGGTAGGTTCATGTGGCTGAAAAGATCTGCAAAAAGCAAGGATTATACGACTGGGTATCAGAATTACACTGAATTTAATGGTAGCATATAATCCTTTGGAAAGGTTATCTATAAAGGATTATGACGTTTTGGAATGCGAATATTATGTATATTTATTTCTCGGTATATTTGGTATGGTGATGTAAAGTAAATGTTTGAATTTGACTGCAATTTATTGGAAAGTAAAAAAATGAAACATTGATTATTGGTATAATAAAACTGATGTAATTAATCTATGAGTAAAAAATTATATAATATTCTTGTTTACTAGATTGTGCAGTTCGAAAAAGGCGTTGCCTAAAGAATGTCGGAGGTATAGCCTAAAAAAATGTTGGCAGTTCGGACTATAGGAGAGAACTTTGCATAACAATGGCATGTATAGCCTCATTTTCTAGAGATTTTATACTACATATGCATATATGAAAATAACATATATAATTCAATAATATGCAACAACACAATACTTAAAATATTATAAACTTGTCGATATTTTAATGTTCTAATTATTTATGCAACTAAAAGTAACATTATAATAATCTGCTGTAAAATCACAATCTCCAGAAAATGTTATCCACATCCCAGGGGTTAGTTTTCTCATTTCATCTTCAGAAAATTTAAATGATGGCAAGGTGAGACCATAATCACCTTTATATCCCTCGCATTTAAGGTAATAATCACCATCACCCAATTTATTAAGACTTATTATCTTACCTACCCAATTGTCATGATGTTGCTTAACTTTTCTGTATGCACTTATTTTATCGGAGGCTTCTTTAAACAATAAACTATTACCTTCAGCTGCTGTTTCTTGATCTATCAACTTACGATATGTTGCATTGTAAGTATCTGTGAAAGAAATTTGATCCTGAGTATACCTACTTACAGTAGAATATTTATCTATATTATTAGGGATTGCGGTACCAGTTTGCAATTTATTTTCGGATATTTCCCCGCAACTAGTTAACATCGAAACTGAGCTTATTAGTAAGATCAAAAGACTATATATTTTATTCATTTTGG
>CAIWXG010000154.1 GCA_903916555.1 uncultured Bacteroidota bacterium | reverse complement strand
TAAATAATTTTAATTTATTATTTATATTATTTACAATAAAATATAGTTAAGGGATTTTTTTATCCATTAAATTAGATACTATGGCATATAAAATACGCATATTACCAAGATGGTTAGTATTTTCATTAGATATTTTTTTGGTATGTTTTTGTTTATTTATTACTAAAGTAATTAATCTTAATTTTATTTGGGCAAATATTGACCATGGTCTAAGAGCTATGTTCGGAGTAGTATTATTAGTTAATACTGCTTTATTTTTTGTTTTCAGAAGTTATGCAGGCATAGTTAGATATACAAGTATTGAAGATACATCAAGATTAGTAATTGTAAATGCAATTGCTGCTGTAATTTATTTAGCTGTAAATATATTTTTATTTAGAAATAATCAGGATATTTTTAGTCTTCAATTAGTTACTATCAATTTTTTCGTTACCACTTTTGTTATTATATCTTACAGACTTACAGTTAAATATTTATTTAATATTTATAAGTCAATGTCTCAAGTTGACAAAGTAAATAAAAGAAGAGTTGCTGTTTATGATGCATCTGCAGATGGACTACATATTAAAAATGTGATGAACAGTCTGCCTAACGGAGAATTGCAAGTTGTAGCTTTTCTTGATGACTCTTTAAGTGCAGCCGGAAAACTTTTAGAAGGGATACCTATATATAATACACAAGAAAACAGCATTATAAAATTAAAAGAGGATGGCGTAGATTTATTAATACTTGTAAATAAACATATAGATAAGGAAAAGCTTAATATTCTTGTAGATAATTGTTTGAACCAAGGTATTAGAATACAACAAGTGCCTGCAATGCAGGAATGGCTGAACAATAAAATGGATACAAGAGAATTAGAGGACATAAATATTGAAGATTTACTTGAAAGAGAAGTTATTAAAATTCATAATGAAGCCATTTATTCAGAGCTAAAAGGTAAAAAGATATTAGTTACGGGTGCTGCCGGTTCTATAGGTAGTGAATTGGTAAGACAATTAATTAATTATAGACCTTCCTTAATTATTCTATGCGACCAAGCCGAAACACCTATGCACGAATTATTGTTGGAAGTGCAGGAAAAGTACAAGAATACAAATGTAAAAGCATATATAGGTGATATAACAGACAAACCAAGAATGGAGCATCTATTTGAAATCTATAATCCTCAATTAGTATTCCATGCTGCTGCTTACAAACATGTGCCTTTAATGGAAGACAACCCATCTATTGCGGTATTAAATAATGTTTTAGGAACAAAAACGTTAGCAGAACTTTCAGTTGCCAATAATGTTGAAAAATTTGTAATGGTTTCAACAGATAAAGCAGTGAACCCTACTAATATTATGGGTGCTTCCAAAAGAATTGCAGAAATTTTTATACAAAGTTTTTACAAAAATAATTGCCAAGAAATTGATATTAATAATTCGGGTACTACAACTAAGTTTGTAACTACAAGGTTTGGGAATGTACTTGGTTCTAATGGTTCTGTATTACCTAGGTTTAAGCAACAATTACGTAAAGGTGGTCCTATCACCGTTACACACCCGGATATTACAAGATATTTTATGACTATTCCTGAAGCATGTATTTTAGTAATTGAAGCAGGAACTATGGGCCAGGGTGGCGAAATATTTGTTTTTGATATGGGTAAACCTGTAAAAATTGCAGACTTGGCACGTAAAGTAATAAGTTTAGCAGGTAAGAAGCCGGATATAGATATTAAGATTGTATTTACAGGCTTAAGACCCGGTGAAAAATTATATGAAGAATTATTGAATAATGCTGAAAATACTCGCCCAACTTATCATGAAAAAATAATGATAGCGGATGTTCGTCAATATGATTTTGATACTGTAAATAAAAAAATTGAAAAATTAATTAATAGTGCCAAACAACATTACACATTAGAAACAGTATATTTAATGAAAGAATTAGTACCTGAATTTGTAAGTAATAATATTGCTTATGAAAAAATAAATATAGGTAAATAAGTGAAATTAAATTTAAATATTT
>CAIWXG010000153.1 GCA_903916555.1 uncultured Bacteroidota bacterium | reverse complement strand
TAGGCGGTTCCATGCGTATGGGCGATGCCGTAATTGGCGTAGCGGGTGTTCAGTGGGGCAATGTACAATTTATGGCAAACTACGATTTCACTATATCTCCTTTAGCACCCTATAATGCTGCTTACGGAGCATTAGAAATGTCGCTTATCTATACAGGTATATATGGTAAATCAAGAGATAAGGTTAAAAAGTCTTTAATTTGCCCGCGTTTTTAATCTCATTTGTAACATCTTTTTAACAAAATATTTTATTATTTTTAATAACAGAAAAATAAACAGGCATTAAATTTGATGTAATAACTAATGTATGGAAAAAGAAAAAAATAAAGTATTACTCGTAGAAGACGATACCAATTTCGGACAAGTATTAAGAAACTATTTGGAACTGCATGATTATGTAGTTGAATTGGTACGCGATGGTATTTTGGGGCTGGCAGCTTTTCGCCGCGAAAAATTTGATGTATGTCTGCTTGATGTAATGATGCCCAATATGGACGGCTTTACCCTTGCAGAAGAAATCAGAAACGTTGACCCCGATGTACCTTTAATTTTTCTTTCGGCTAAGAGCATGAAAGAAGATATTCTTAAAGGCTATAAATTAGGTGCCGATGACTACATCACTAAACCTTTTGATAGCGACGTGCTCTTGTCTAAAATAAGAGCAATTTTAAAACGCAATCAGGAATTGCACGAAAAACAACACTCGCAAGTAGAGTTTATTGTTGGTTCTTACCACTTTAACAGCAAGTTGCGTATTCTTAAAAATGGAGTAACAGCACAAACATTATCGCCAAAAGAAAACGAACTGTTACTTATGTTATGTGAGTATAAAAATGATTTATTACCACGCGAATTGGCATTAAAACGCATTTGGGGTAGCGATACCTATTTTAATGGCCGCAGTATGGATGTTTATATAGCTAAACTACGAAAATATTTAAAAGAAGATGCTACAGTTGAAATAGTAAATATACATGGTAACGGTTTTAGATTAGTAGTTCCTGTATAAGTAAACGCAGGTAAGGTTTTTATAAGATAAAATTGTTATGTTTTATACTCTTACAGGTATGAAATTGTTATAGAATTGAAATTTAATTAAAATAAACCCCGTATAGGTGATATTACAATCTGAAAGAGATTAAGAATGCACCTTTACGGGGTTCTGTTTTTTGTAATGTAAAGGAATCATAATAGAATTGACAAGCGGGTCTTGATTGCGTATTTTTCTGGTATATGATGATTGTTTACAGGTTAAAATAAGCGGTACATAGGCACTAAAAATACAACTAAGTTTCAAACATGTACGAGTGTAGGGAATAGTTTACACACTAACTTTATAACAATATAGTTGCTTATTGTTTTGAATTTTATTTTGTTTTTAAATCCTTATTAAAATCGGTAACTAAAATTTATCTTTGGATTTTATTAAAAATTCATAAACTTGAGTACCCAAAAAGATAGTTACTGGATACCCCTTGCCGATTTAATGACCGTACTTATGGTTATATTCCTGTTTATGTCTGTTTCTTATATGATAGTTATAAAAAAGAAGCAAGCCGACAATGACAAAATGGTTCAGGATTATGAAAAGGCTAAGGTAGGAATTACTTACAGAGTTAAGAATAGAATTTAATGAAGATTTTAAATTAACAAAATGGAATGCTGTTTTGGATTCTACTGATTTATCTATAAAATTTATAGATGAAAGAATATTGTTTGAATATAACAAAAGTGAAATCAAAAGTGAAATCAAAACGATACTAGCTGATTTTTTGCCACGTTATTTAAAAATTCTGTTACAAAAGAAATATGCCGATAAAATTGCAGAGGTGCGAATTGAAGGGCATACAAGTACAGAAGGCGGCTACATTTACAACCTAAAACTTTCGCAAGACAGGACAAGGAATGTATTAGAGTTTTTATTGGGTTTAGATTATTACAAAAGCCTTATTGATATAGATAAAAAGAGATTAGAATACTTGCTTACCGCAAATGGACTTTCTTATGGACGCGCTTTAGATAAAAATGGCAAGCTTATATATAAAAGTAATGATACAGCCGACAACGTGAAATGCCGAAGAGTGGAATTTAGGATTGTAACAACAAGTGAAGATTTAATTAAGGAAGTAAATAAGGCTATTCATAAAAACTTATAAAAACTAAATATGGAAAAGCATAATTCCGGAGAGACGATTATTGAGATTTTGCCTTATGTTCTTTTAGGCGGATGGATATTAATTACAGTAAGATTTTCGTCATTTTGCCGTTCTAATTAAAAATATAAAAAAATATAAACCAATTATTAATAGTAAAATATTGCATAATATTAAACGATTACATCAATATTTATCTTCATGCAAACGCCTCTTTTGTCTCAATTTTAGTTATATTTAAGTTAAATCACGAATTTCGTGTTGTCTTTAGTACCATCCAAACAGTTATATAGGGGTGTGGGAATTTTTATTGAAAATACAGGGAAACTTTACTGCACAATAAATTATGTATTATTTAATTTAAAAACAATAAATTGCAAATGAAAAATTCCATTATTAATATTCAGCCTTACAAGTATCAGGGTATGTGGGTTTTTGGCGATGAAAGAGTAGATTTGGTAAAAGAGCCTTTCATCTCCGGTATGCCTGAAATAATAGAGCATACCTTAGCCTCAAAGGGATTGACTAAAACTAGTTTTAATATGTTGTTTAGTTCAACTGAAATACCTGATGTTGATGTAATATTGACCAAACAAGAAAGATTTGCAAAGGGTAACTGGTACATAGATTTGAAAACCGGAATGCGCGGATGGCTTTGTCCTGCATTATATCTCTACTATAACAGAGCACCTAAAAAATTATTTATAAAAATTTGGTAATTTGAAAGTAGCATATAAAATTATAATATTAATTGCAGCACACAATTAAAACATTATGAAGATAAAAATTTACAGAGGCACTAAAGAAATAGGTGGTACTTGTATTGAAATTACTGCTGACAATGGTAAAATTCTTTGGATTGACCTTGGAGCGCCACTTAATCTAACCAACCCAAATACAACCTATACATCAAACAAAGTAGATGCACTATTAATAAGCCATTCCCATCAAGACCATCATGGCTTGATGGACACAGTAGGTAAGGAAGTTCCCATATTTATTGGTCAATTATCGCTCGACATGATAAATGCTTCCAAAATCTTTAGAGATGTTCCTGTTTTTGAAGGTAACTTCCAAATAATAAAGGCATGGAAAAGTTTTATGGTTGTTGATACTTTTAAAGTTACCACCTACCGGGTTGACCATTCAAGTCCGGAGGCTTTTGCATTTCTGATTGAAGTGGATACTAAACGCATATTTTATGGTGGAGATTTTAGAGCTACCGGTAGAAAAAATATACTTTATAAAAAACTTATAGCTAATCCACCGGCTACTATTGACTTGCTTTTATTGGAAGGGACAATGGTACAAAGAAAAAACCAGACATTTCCAACAGAAGATGCTGTTGAACTCGCAATTGTGAACATTATAAAAGAACAAAAGAATGTAACTTTTCTGGTTAGTTCGGCACAGAACATAGACCGCTTGGTTTCGTTGTACAGAGCATGTAAAAAAACAGGAAAGACCTTGGTAATAGATGTATATACTGCATGGCTTTTGGAAAAGGTAAAAAATGTTTCTATGCGAATGCCTACAATGGATTGGAAAGAAATAAAGGTATTTAATCATCCATTACAAATTAAAAACTTGAAAGGAACTGAATACGATACTTTTTTGGGACGAGTAAAACAAAACGCTACCGATGATTCTGTATTTAGAAAGCCTTTTCAATTTGTTTATTTCATTCGTTGCCCGAATGAAAAGTTGGTGGAGGCATTAAAAGACAAGGGGATGATTAATGTAATTTATTCGCAATGGGAAGGTTATTTGAAGAAGGAATATCAGCAATGGTTTACAGATTATATTAATAAACTAAGAATTGATAGTAATATAAACTTCACAACCATACATACCAGCGGGCATGCTACAGTACCTGATTTGGTAAACTTTGCAAAAGCAATTAACTCCAAAATCTTGGTACCAATACATACTGAATACCCTGAATTAATTAAAGAGGAATTTGAAAAAGAAGGAATTAAGAATGTAGTTTTGTGGGAAGATGGGAAGGTATATTATTTTTGATACCAAATAAAAAAAATGAAATTATGAGACAATTAAATCCAGAGTTTATGGAAGCCTTGGGTAATGGACATCTAAAAGAACTAATTAATTTAGTAAGGACTGATGATAGCTTGGATTTTCAAATTCGAGAAGGTTACCTAAACATTTATTTTAAAGGTAATAACATTCTTAAATTGCATAGCAATTACAAGATTACAATTGATAAAAATCTGACTAAAGGGATTAATGTAGAAGTGTATTTAAAAAACCCTGATGCAGTGACGGGCTTTATACAAAATCTGCCATATATTAAACATCAAATTACCCTTCATTCAAGTAGGGCAATAGAAAGAGAGTATGAGCAAATGTTTATACGCTCCAATAATTGTGATTTAAATGAAAGTGAATATTTTATTTTGGACAGACAATATACTCGTCCAAATGAAACTAATTCACAACTTGATATGGTTGGGTTGCATTGGGCAAGAAACGGTAGGCGGAATAAAGATGTTCCACTTTCTATATTTGAAATAAAGTATGCTTTGAATAATGATATAAGTACCATACATGATCAATTGTGTCGCTATCATGAATTGGTCGAAAATAATTTTAATGATTTAGTGATTGAAATGAATTCATTAATTCAACAAAAAACATCATTAAAAGTGCTATCTAAAAAATCTGATATTGACAATAACCTGAGTAAATTGAGAATTGTTAATGACCCTAGTTCAGTTCATTATGTAATTGTGCTTGTAGATTACAATCCTAATAGTAGCTTGTTAAATTTAGTAAACCTTAATAGACTTTTATTTTGTAAACAAGTGAAAATATTCCATTGTGGCTTAGGATTATGGAGCCAATTTTTTGGTCGAATATGCTAAAAATGGCTAGTTGATTAAAGTATTTTCGCAGGCATAAGTCTCTATGATGCTCATATCTCCTCATAACGAATTTATACAAAAATGGAAAATTGAAGTTTGTTATTAGGAAACAGAAACGGGAAATACTTTTCATTGTTTTGAATAGTGGATATTTATTATTGATAGTAACACAATTTTATGTCAAACGAAAAAATGAATAATAATCCTGATATAATTATATTTAAAAACCAACTAATATCAAACTTCGGTAACCAAAATTATACCCAAGCAGAACTGGTTTTTGAACAAGCTGTATTGCTTGCCGAACAAGGAGATAAACAAGATGCAATTACACATGCGGAATTTGCATTAGCACTCACACAACACTCTTCTAATGATAGCGGTGCGCATTGCATCACCGGTTTTATTGCTCAACTTTATTGCGAACTTAAGAAATTTGAAAAAGCAAAAGAATACTATAAGTTAGGTTTAAGTCAATTAAACCCTGAAAGTGCGCTATACGAAAAGGATATGGAATTATACAACTCAATTAAAGAATTAATTGATGAGGAATACTCTCCGCCGGATAATACCGTGAAAATTGAAAGAACAATTCCGAGACCGTCTTTAGGGATTCTACGCCCACTGTTAGAGGGTGAAAAGCCATCTGAAGAAAACTACCTGAAAAAAATTTACAAATTTGAACGAGAGTCTGAAAAGTTTTTGAAAGAACTTTTATGGAAAATCAATATTGATGCATTAGTTAAAACAAATCCCTATTCTTTGCCTTACCAAAAAGAATTGGTTTATAAACTGGGTTATGAATCTTGGCTGAACGAGCCCTACCGACTTTCGCGTATAACAAGGAATATTGCAAATGAATTACTTGCAGAAAATATTTACAGCATTAGATTTTACATGTTTATTAATGTAGTAGAATTCAATCCCGATGAATCGGATTTTTTACTCCAAAAACCGAAAATAGTTATGTTGAATATAAATTTAGGTATTTCATAAGAACACAAGGAGCAATTGTTGATACAGAAAAAAAAAGCATATTAGATTTACCCGAATTACTTGAGATATTAAAAAGTGAACCTGAATAAGCAAGCAAATTTATATTTAAATTATGCCTTTGTGCCTGACATAAAAGTACTTTTTTAACAACTAATATCAATATGTTGCCTAATGGGTTATATTATATAAAATTGATTGGCAAAGAGGGTAGTTGGGTAAGTAAGTTTATAAAAATGTAGCTTGTGAAATAGACATTTATTTTCTTTACTTGTGCAAAAAAGCCGCATAAAATATGAACTAATGCCATTTAATTTTGTTTAAAATTTTAGTAGTTAGTCTTACAAAAAGTGAGCTAAATACATTTCATTTTCTTAGCTCGATACATTCATCAGCAACACATTTTTATGTATCTTTACATTTAAGAAGAATTAGCAAAACTATGGTAGCGCAATACACTTATGATGCAAGTGGTAATCCGATTGGGGTTTTTATTCCAATAAATGATTGGAATCGTATTGCTGAAAAATATCCCGAAATTGAGGATGTACCGGAGTGGGAAAAAAAATTAATAGACCAAAGACTTGATTTTATTCAAAAACATCCCGAGCAATTAATACCAATAGAAGATTTTTTGGCTGAACTGGATACAGATGATGAAGTATAAATACCACATCATTCCCCCGGCAAGAGAAGAATTTAGATTAGCCCGTGAATGGTATAAGCAGCAACAAATACCCGGCTTAAGCAATAGGTTTGCTCAATCAGTTAAAGATTGCATTATTTTAATACTGCAAAATCCATTTGTATATGCAGTTCGTTACAAAAACATAAGAATAGCACACACTTATAAATTTCCATATTCAATCCATTTTTACCTTGAAAATGACAATATAATCATTACTGCAATCATTTTTCAAGGCAGAAACCCCTTAATTGCACAAGGTAGAATAGGATAAGTTCAATTACTATTATCTGAAAATAGTTTGAAATACTTTACTGAAAATATCTAACAAATGGTAATTGGGTATGTAAGTTTATAAAAATGTAGCTTGTGAAATGTAATTTTCTAAAATATTAAAATAATTGTTGTGATTATTAAAAGACAGCACTTGAAATTATATATAATTCACTGCTATTTCCTATTTAAAACAAATGAATAGCCAATTACAACCATTGGTTCAATAAAATTGAATTGTTGGCTTGCTTTACCGCCATTTACAGTTGTTAAAATATCAGGTAGATTCATATAGCCTGCTTTAAGCCTAGCAAGCACAAAAAGATGTTTATATAAATCCATTTGCAGGCCCATTGTTGCTGAAATACTATAACCTGCCAAATGATAGGCTTTTTTATTTGCATCCATATCATGTTTAGGTGCTTGCCCAAGAACATCAACATCAGAATCAGGCACTACCATACCTAAACAAGCACTACCTACTACAGATAAGGCATGCTTACGATTCTTAGAAATCCAGATTTGTTCAAGTCTGCCAAGTTCAAAAGCTACATCATTAAGTCCGTCACAATGCTCAAAATTAGTTACAAAACCACCCGGTAATTGGTCTATAATAGATGGACCGGGATTATTTACATCGCTTTTTTCGCCAACCACAACTTCGGTATTATTATATGTACCTGCATTTAACCCGCTTTTTATAGTACCGCTAAGGTGGGTAGCCTGTTTAGACATTGTGTATTTCATGTGGTCGCTACCAACAGAAATAAAAATCTTGTCGGTTAGATAATACATTACTCGGTAATTATATTCCGGACAAGTAAAGCCATCAGGTTTAATATAAATATTTGAAAATGGAGTAGGGTCGTCTGTTGCCCTTATGTTATTTATTTTAAAATTGTAACCATCGCCCTTAAAAGTAATGTCGCTATGTGTATAAGCAGACCTATTATAGCCCCAAAATATATACATTTTACCTTTTCTTTGATAAATGGTATTTGATGCATAATTTTCTTTTACAATTGTAGTTTCAAAACTTACAGAATCATCGGCATCAAGCTGAGCATTTGTATTGAAAGAAAAAAGAAGAAAGAAAAGAGTAATAATTGGTAGATATTTGATATTCATAAATTGTATTATTTTCTTTATAAAGTGTATGGGTAAATTTATTTCAGAAAAGCAAATAAAGAAATGATTTTAATCATTTGGAGTAAATTGAGAAATTTAGTAATAAAAAAAAGCCCCATAATATATGTATAAATATTATGGGGCTTTTTTTTATTTAGGGAAATTATTTTATGTTTTCGCATAATATTTCACCTGTATCATTTGGGTTTGCTAATTTTTTTTCATTTGCAAACATTACAGGACCATATTTATCAGCACCTTGACTTTTTTCTGTGAAATAGTATTGTTTTAAATAGCATTTGCCATCAGAACCTTTTAATAAAGCCTCAGTTATCAATTGTTTGTTTATAGGAGCTCCGGCATCATTTTTATTTACTGTCCAGTTACTATCAACAATATAAAAGTCTGTAAGAGTGTAAGTTAAATCCGGTTTGCTGTTTTTACCTAAAAGATTAGATTTGCCAACTACATTACTAACACTGCTACCTGCTGTAAGCACTTTTTAAAGTTCTTCCTTCATTTGTGCAGTTAAAATAACATCTTGCATACCTGCCGGTGTTTTTCTTCTGTCAGCAATCCTTTTTATGTCTTCGGGTGTTTGCACATAGGCAGGTGTATTGTTGCCTGTAGCCTTATCTAAGGCTTTACTTTTTAGTTTGTCGAATTGTGCATTTGCATTGTAAGACAATAGCATGAGTGCTATTGGCAAAATAGAAAGGTAAATTTTTTTGTACATTGTTTTAGTTTTGATTAGTGTGCTAAAATAAATAAAAAATAACAACTTAACAATATAAAGTTTTGATTTTGCGAAAATAACAATAAATTAATTTCGTAATCTAGTTGTAAATACCCGAATTGTAATTATCTCATTCATAATAAAGCCCCGCAATAGTGCGAGGCTTTATTAGTTATATTTAAAATATAATTATTGTTTCAACCATTTTATTATAGTAGAATTGTTATCATTACTTAATCTTATTAAATAAAGCCCATTGGCAATATTTAAGTTAGTTATTTTTTTACTGTCATCTCCGGCTTGCCACATTTCATGTCTTACTTTACGTCCGGATGCTTCATAAATATCAATATCTAAATTATTAAATACAGTTAAAGTAGCAAATAAATCAATTTCGCTACCCGATGTTTGGGCTAAAGTAAATGTATTTGCAGTAGTATTAATATCGTTTACTTTTGTAACATTAAGTGTAGATGAACCCCAACAGCCATTAGAATCTACCAAAACAGTATAAGTTGTTACAGTATGAGAGTATGTGTAGGTATAATTATTATTGGTAGCGCCGGTAATGTTGCTGCCATTAGATTGCCACTGATAACCGGTATAAGTACCGGTAACAGATAAGCTATGCCCTGTTTTATGAATAACAGGATGTGGTGCTCCATTTACAGTTATGGTTGTTGTTGTAGAATCTGTGCCACCCGCGTTATATACTTTTAGTTTTACAGCATAGCTTCCGGCAGTTGTAAAACATTGAACTAATGGTGTGGCATGTGGAGTAGTAATAGAAATGCCGGGAATTGACCAGGTAATACTGTCTATAGTACCTGTACTTGTGCTTGTAAAAGTAATGCAGCTATCTTGGCATACCGTAGTAGCACTTGTTGTAAAGGCAGCATGTGGTGGTGTAACGCTTGAACCAACTGTGCTTAACGATACGCTGTCAACAGCAAAAGAAGGGTCAGTTCCCACACCGTCGTCATTATTTACCCACCTGAAACCTATTTTAACATTCGGATTATTATTGGCACTCATTGGTAACGCATAAGCATAATGTGCCCATTGACCTTGTACACCACATAATAATGTTTTGGGTGTATTTACTAATAGACTCCAAGTACTACCGTCAAAATACCATACAGTACCGTCATCATTTGTACCATCACCATTTTCAATATAATTAAAGGAAAGTGTAATAGATGTTTTTCCGGTGCAATTAATAATTGGTGACTCTGCTCTTCGGTCAGTTGCAGGTGCACTAAATACACCTCCGGTACCACCATTATCGTAACTAGCACCATTATCACCTAAAGGTATTGTACTTGTTGTGCTTGCACCTATATGTAATGTTGCAAGAGTGGCTGTGGAACTTACAGATGCACAAGCAGTTCCACAAACCCCATTCGTATGTCCGTTTTCGGCACAACTTACATACCAAGGATTAAAATTAGCACCTTCAGTACCTGTAACTGTTAATGTCCAAGTACCGTTTGGCCCAGTATAAGCAGTTACTAATTCGCCTGAAGTGCTGCCACTTTCAAAATTTTCTGTCCAAAAAATTTGTGCTTGGCTTGTATAGCTGCATAATAAAAAACATACAGCAAAAATTGTAAATAATTTTTTCATATTTTTTTGTTTTGCTAAAAGTAAGTAAAAATTGTATAAGTAAAAATTTTTTGCAAAAAAAATTAATGAAAAATTGTTTTACAAAATTATAAATTTTATTAAGCATTCTACCAACCCAACAAAGTTTTCATTCTTGCAAAGCCGGTTTTACTTACCATTACTTTTGCACCGCAATGCAATATGGCTATATGGCTTTCTTTCTCATAAGGTTCAATTCTTAGTAATTGACTCACTTGTATAAGGTAAGACCTATGTGTACGAATAAATTGTTGCGGGTCAAGAGATTGTTCTATATGTGTTAATGTAGCTTTTTTTAAGAAACTGCCATTCTCTGTTATTATTTTTATATAATCATCATTTGCCTCTATGTATTGAATATCTTTAGAAGGTATAATTCTTATAAATCCATTATCTTTTACAACTATCCTATGTTGATAGCCTTCAAAAACAGGGTTTGCAAATAATGAATTTAGTTTTTGAGGTTCTTTACCGGCATTATATTGAAACCATTTTTGTACAGCTAAATTAAACCGTTCTCTTTTTACCGGTTTCAGCAAATAATCTAAAGCGTTTGCTTCAAACGCTTTAAGTGCATATTCATCAAAAGCTGTGGTAAAAATAACAGAGGGTGGATTATCTAATAGTTCAAGCATTTCGAAACCATTAAGCCGAGGCATTTGTATGTCTAAAAAAATGAGGTCGGGTTGATGCTCCTGTATTGCTTTAAATCCTTCAAAACCATCACCACATTCTTCTACAACTTCCAAGTCTAAGAATGGATTAATGTAATTACCTAATAATTGCCTCGCTAAAGGTTCGTCATCTATCAATATTACTTTGTAGCTCATATTGTGGAATTTTTATTATAGTAGTAAAAAAATGTTCATCTTTTTTTGTTTCCAGTAAGTCGGCACGGGCATAAAGCAAATACAGCCTTCGTTTTATTCCCGACAATCCGAAACCGGTGCCTTGCGGTGGCTGGCTATTTATATCATAAGGATTTATAATTGTTAATATAAGTAATGAACCATCAAGATGTATGTTTACCGAAATCGTAACTTTCCCGGTATTGCCGTATAAACCAAATTTTATTGCATTTTCTATAACCGGTTGTAGTAAATAAGGCGGTATTTTAGCATCATCAGTATATTCTTTTTCAAAATTCACCATCAATCTGTTCCCAAAGCGTATTGATTCTATATCAAGATAGGATTGTATATAATTAAGCTCATCAGCAATTGGCATAAAATCTTCTGATTCTCTTTTTACGGAACTTCGTAAAAAATCTGATAATTTGCCTACCATTTCAATTGCTTTTTCCGGTGCAATAAGTATTAAAGCACTCAGTGAATTCATGCTATTATATAAAAAATGTGGTTGTAATTGTTGTCTAAGTTTAAATAATTCAGCTTCTTTTATTAAAATAGATGCATCTGTTTGGTTTTTATACCTGTTTTCAGACAATCGTATTATTTTGCCCATTGCTGCATTGGTAGCCATCCAACAATTAAATAGCAGTACAAAAATAAATCGGATTACTATAGTTTTATTAAACCATAGCAGATAGGCTTCGTTTTTATTGTTTGTTAGCCATTTTGTAGTTTCAAAAGTAAGCAGCACCACACCTGCACTAAATAAAATAGCTATTGCAAGCGAATAAATATAGATTACAGCTGTTATTGGGTATGCTTTTATACTTAAAATAATACTCCAAACACCGATACACAAAATAATATTGCTGATAAAAGTATCTTGAAGTGTAATTTGAAGGTCGAAATTAAAAACATAAAAAAAAATATAAAAGTGTAAACCCATTACCGCCAGAAAGAGCAATAATATAAATAAATAAATATTTTTTTTTATAGAACGCAATTGTTTTCAGTATTAAAGTAATAGTATATTTATTCAATTTTATATTTTAATATAAAACAAGATTCATTAATGTTCAAATATACCTAATTAGAATTTGGATTTCTTTATTTTCAATTCCAACAGGCCTGCCCGTACAGGTGGGGACTATATTATTATAGAATAATATGCAAATAGATTGTAAGACCCTGAAAGGCTGAGATTATTTTATAATGGCTTACCTAATATTATCACCATTTCAGGGTTTTGTTCCATTTAAATTTAATTTTACTTAAATAACATCATCCCTATCAAGATTATTTATTTTAACTGAGTAGTTAGATACCCAAAATTTATTTTCTATACTGTCCATACAGGCACTGCAACTAATTCAGCTTCTCTAACCATTGAAAAAAGTAAACCGCCATTTTTTAATTCTATTGGTTGTAAATCCTTTATTGCCAACATACGCCAACAAATTGTGCGTCCTAAACGGTCAATAAAAGTAGCTTCTTCATTTTTTCCGGTTATTCCTGCTTCCAGTAATGCTTCCCTTTCATTGGCTGCATAAACAAGTCTCCATTGTTCTTCATATTGATCTGTTGGTAATCCTTCGCATTCAATGCGATAAATAATTTGTGCTGTATATGATGTCATAATTATGGATGTTTTATTGTATAATTAATATGATTTTATTTCTATGTTTCCAAAAGATACATTGCCCCTAAGTATTAAAATCTTTTTATTATCGATATTGGTTCCTGTTTGTAGTGTTCTTTCATCTTCTACATTGCCAAATGAAGGTCTTATTTCGTTCTGAATAATCCAGTGCGAAGGAACAACCATTTCCACACCACCAAAAGAAACCCTGAAATCAAGGATTACTGAAGGCTCACTAAAGTCTGCTTGGCTTAAATTTAATTCGCACCCACCAAAACTTACAGATATTGTGCCACCTTGAAAATTTTTGGTAGTTACCAATTCCTTTCTACCTCCAAATATTACTTCAATATCTAAATTGCCCTCAGTACTAATTGTAGAATTTATTATGGACTTGGGAAAGCATCTTTGTTTTCTAGGACGGAATACGACAACAAAACCGGCAATGATAACAAAAATAGGAACTATTAATTCGTTTGAGGAGTGATTTCCGATTTGAAAAGGAGGAATTAAATTAAATATACCTATTAAAATAAGAATCCACCAGGCATTATTACGAAAATTATGTTTTATACCTATCAATAAACCAATTAATATCATAAAAACAGGCCACATACTATATATATGTAAAAAGGAAAATATGCCTAATGCTTTCAAAAGTAGCATTAACCCAATAACTACAATAATAATGCCTGTGAATACTCTAAATTTTTTTCTTTTTTCAAAATAAGCATTATCATAATCTTCAAAATTCCTTGAATACTTGTCTTCACCAAAATATCTATTGTTTCGCATATCTATTTGTATTTTCAGGACAAAAATACATACAGCAAAAACCATGCAAAAGTCTAATTAGGCAAGAAAATATTTTAAGTAGGCGAATGAGGTTTTTTTGTCGGTAATTACAAATGTAAACTTGAAAAAGCTTTTTATTATACTATCCTAGTTTGTAGTTTGCTTTGCCGGTTGAGACATTTGTAACACTGCCGTATTAATGCTTTTTTGTGCCAAAATATAATCAGGTTGCAATTTCAAAACTGTTTTCCAGATGCCTATTGCTTCGGGGTAGCGTTTGTTTAAATAATAATTGACACCTATGTTATAATATATTTCAGCCATATTGGGGTATTTAGGGAATAGCTTTAATACCATATCCATATTATATTTTGCACTATCAGGCTGGTGTAATTTTAAATAGGCTTGCCCCCTATTAAAATAGCCCGAAACATGGGTATTATTAATAGATAATTCTTTGTTTATATAGGCTATTCCCTTATGCAAATCTTCAATTTTCTTGCTCTCATCTTTTTCTCTTTCCGACATATTTATATAGGTAGCAGCTACATTGGCATTAATTAAAGTACTGTTTGGCGAAACATTTATATCATGAAAAAACAATACTATATCGTTTTTCCAGTCTTGGTTTCGTGTTATGGTTTTATATCCACCTAATCCTGTTAGTACTACTAACAGAGCTAGTAATGCAAATTTGCCCTTATTTTCAAAATCTATTTTCTCAGCACCTTTATATAATAAATAAGCTACGGCAATAGCAAAACCTACAGAAGAATGGTAAATAAGCCTTTCGCCCATTGTAGCACCTATATTGAAAAATATATTACATATAAGCATTAAATTAAATAAATAAAACCCTATTGCAAAACATAAAATATTTCTTTTTATCAAGAAATAGAAAAAAGCAAAAACAAGCCCAATATGTGTAAGTATAGATAACCAAACTTTACCATCTGCAAAATCTACATAAGGTATTTGGTTATAAGAATAATCTGCTGAAAGGGGATGTGGAAATAACAAAAGCTTTAAATAATTTAATTGTGTTGAAATTTCGGTAGCAATTTTTTCTATATCTGTTGCAGCAGCATAAGGATTATTCATTAGGTCTTTTTCAGAATCCTCGTTCATGGGTGCAACTATTTGCAATCTTATAGCCATATATATAGCTACTACTCCCAAAAAAGGCAATACAGCCATAATACTCTTAGAAATAGTATAACCATTAAATAAATAAAATGCCAATGGTATTAAAACAACTAAAGTAATTGCATATTCTTTTGACAGAAATGCCAAAAAGTAACTTAATAATCCCACAATCAGCATCCAAGGCTTTTTATATTCCTGATATTTAAATGCAAATATGAATGTAAGAGAAATAAAGAGCATGGACATAATTTCATCTCTGCTTTTTACATTTGCAATAACCTCTGTATGTAGTGGGTGTATGGTGAAAATAAGGGTAGCAATAAATGCCATTAAATAATTATTCTTAAAAACAACATACCTTAAAAAGTATAATAGTGTTATAAGTGATAATATATACCAAATTACATTAAAAAAATGGCGTACATGCATATCCGGAATAAGCTTTTTTGCTTGTTCGGCTTTAATATTTACTCCTTTTTGGGTGTTTTTTAAGCTGTCGGGCAGGGGTGGATTTACACCCATAAATTGCTGTTCTATGGCAAAAGTAACAATAGACAAAGGGCGATACCTACCTCCTGACAATACATTACCTGAATTAAATTGCTTATAATAACTTTCAAATGCATCGCTCGACAGTATTTTAGGTATTCCGGCAAACCCCTCTTGCACATAATCATTTTGAACAATTATACCTGTATCATCCAGTGCTACTTCATGATTAAATGTATTGCAATAAAAACCAAATGCCAATAGTGCAATAATGATAGCTTGAATTTTAAAATCATTATACCACACTTTTTTTTGTTCAATTTTAATAACAGTTGGTGCTTTTACAACAGCTTCCTGCTTTTTATTTACACTTGTAACAGGTTTTTTATTGGTATTTTTTGTCATTATTAATTTTTTTTCCAAATATAATAATTTGAATTTTTTATGCAGTTACAAATGTATTTATACTACCGGAATTAAGTAAGAAAAGAATCTATGTTACTTTATAATTTTCAAGTTATCGTAAATTTTAACATGCAATTATTCTACATTAATAAAGAAGCAAAACACTTCCTTAGGACCGTGTACACCCACTACTAATGTTTTTTCAATATCAGCAGTACGGCTTGGTCCGGTAGCCAAACTAATCATAGAGGGCATATCCGAACCGTATTTTTTCTTTATTAGGTTAAAACCATCCTCAATATCTCTAACAACCTGATTTAAATATGCAAAAACAATGTGTATGGGATAAAAAACCGGAGAAGTACGTCCAAAATTTTGTTTACTGCTAACCATTATTGAGCCTGTTCTAGCTATAATAGCCTCGCAAGAAGTTATGCAAGCTTCTGCATTTTCTATATTAGGATTTGCAGGTGTAAGAATATCTATTTTATTATTATTAAATAATTTCAATAACCTTTTGTCTGCACATAAAACCAGATTCCAACCTTTGTTTTCTATTAATATTGTTATGTTATCAATTAGTTCTTGCTCATTTTCACAAAAGAAGTACTTTCCACCTATTTTAATGAAATTTTCAGCAAATAACTCTTCATCCGATACGTTTACTGTTGTATATATATCATCAGTCGTTTTATCAACTTCCGGGAAAGGCATTGGTATGGGGCAGCCACTTAATTCTTTGCGTATTTTCCCAAGTATATTTTCCCTAGCTATGGAAGTT
>CAIWXG010000152.1 GCA_903916555.1 uncultured Bacteroidota bacterium | reverse complement strand
CCGCCAAAGGGAAACGGTGATATGGCTTGGGTGCAACACATGATACGCAGCATGAAACCAAAAACCGGACGTATGGCTGTAGTGTTGCCACATGGCGCATTGTTTAGAAAGGGTGCGGAGGGCAGAATAAGACAGGTATTGATAGAACAGGATATGCTGGAAGCTGTAATAGGTTTGGGTTCAAACATATTTTACGGTACTACCCTTGCTGCTTGTGTATTGGTATTTAGGGCGCAAAAAGCGAAGGACAGGAAAAATAAAGTATTGTTTATTGATGCATCAGATCAAGTGCGGGTAGGTAGGGCGCAGAATTATATGGAGGCACAGCATGTAGATACAATATACGAATGGTACAAGGCATTTGCCGATGTTGCAGACCATGTAAAAGTGGTGAGTATTGATGAACTGAAAACAAAGGAGTATAACCTGAACATACCCTTGTATATTGAAAAGACTGTTACTGACAACCTGCCAAGTCTTGATGAGGCTTTGCAACAATTGGAAGATGCAGCACAACAGGCATGGGCAGCGGAGGATAGATTTAAAGTATTATTGAAGGAGTTTAAATTGATGTAGTATTATTGAGGTAAAGCGGATAAAAAAACGAAACCCAATAGCTTGAATTGCTTCAGAGGCTACTGGGAATAAGATAGCACAAAGATAAATTATTATTTTTGAATTAACCAAAATAAATATTGTGAAATGAGATTTTTTGATTTTGAACAAATTATGACAACTGCAAGAATGAGCCGATATTTAAACGCTTGTTCAGGAGATTCAAAAAAAGCGATGACATTGTATAGAAAAAATTTAAAACTTTCTTATGAGTTGTTTACAATAATAAGTTGTTTTGAAGTGGCTATACGAAACATAATTGACAAACATTATATTGCAACTCTTGGTAATGATTGGTTGCAAAATTCAGCTTCGACAGGTGGTATTTTTGATACCAGAAATTGTAGATTAACTAAACAAAATATTAATGAAGCAATTCACAAATTAAGACCTGCTTATTCACATAATAAATTGGTAGCTGAACTTGGTTTTGGTTTCTGGCGATATATGTTTGCTCCTAATCAATTTGTAGCAGCTCACACTACTCTTTTAGCAGTACTCCCCGCTAAACCTCGTAGTTCAGCGACAATTCAATATAACCACACTCACATTTTTAATAAACTCGCAATAATAAATGACCTTCGAAATCGTATTGCTCACCATGAACCTGTATGTTTTTTACCCGGTATGGCGATTAAAGATACTAATTATGCCAGACTGCATTATAACCATATTTTAGAATTGTTCAGGTGGATGGACATAGATAATGCGGGTCTAATGTATGGTTTAGACCACATAATAAACGTATGTAACCAAATTGATAGTTTATAACAATATAAAACAGTATTTAAATTAAAACAATGACCCAACAACAACTTGAAAAATATTTATGGGGGGCAGCAACTTATCTGCGTGGGCATATAGATGCCGGAGATTATAAGCAGTATATCTTTCCGCTATTGTTCTTTAAACGCATTAGTGATGTGTGGGATGAGGAGTTTGAAGAAGCGATAAAAGACGGAGGTGGCGACCTTGACTATGCGGGTTTTGCAGAGAACCATCGTTTTCAGGTGCCGGAGGCTTGCCATTGGAACGATGTAAGGCAGGTTACACAAAATGTGGGACAGGCTTTGCAGGCGGCTATGCGTGAAATTGAGAAAGCCAATCCCGAACAATTGTATGGTATTTTTGGGGATGCTACATGGACAAATAAGGACAGGTTGAGTGATGAAACGCTGATTAATCTAATTGAGCATTTTAGCCAACACAAATTGGACTTGGCGCATGTTCCACAGGATGAATTGGGCAATGCTTATGAATACCTGATAAAACAATTTGCTGACGACAGTGGACATACAGCAGCCGAATTTTATACCAACCGTACCGTTGTGCGCCTGATGACACTTATAGCCGACCCGCAACCCGGTGAAACGGTTTATGACCCTACATGTGGAAGTGGTGGATTATTGCTGAATTGTGCCTTACAACTAAAAACTGCCGGAAAAGAATACCGGACACTCAAACTATACGGGCAAGAAATAAATCTGATTACTTCCTCCATTGCAAGGATGAATATGTTCCTGCATGGCATAGAAGATTTTAGTGTGGTACGTGGCAATACATTGAGTAATCCTGGTTTTCTGAAGGATGATGAATTGAGGACATTTAATATTATCCTTGCTAACCCTCCATACAGCATAAAGTCGTGGGACATGAAAGCATGGGCGAATGACCCTTATGGACGCAATATGTGGGGTACACCACCACAAGGTTGTGCCGATTATGCTTTTCAGCAACACATACACAAAAGCCTTGACAGTAAGAATGGCAGGTGTGTGGTGTTATGGCCTCATGGTGTGTTGTTTAGAGATGTGGAACAGGATATGAGGCGAAAAATGATAGAAAATGATGTGGTGGACTGTGTGATAGGTTTGGGTGCAAATTTGTTTTATAACTCACCAATGGAAAGTTGCCTATTGATATGCAGCACCAACAAACCAAAAGCAAGGAAGGGTAAAATATTGTTTATAAATGCGGTAAATGAATTGAGAACAGAGAAATCTATTAGTTATTTAGATGAAGGGCATATACAAAAGATATATAACGCATATAAAGGTTTTGCAGACATTGGTGGTTTTTGCAAAGTAGCTACCCAAAATGATGTTTTAAAGAAAAACTGCAACTTGAATATAACCCTATACACCAGCAATGAGCATATAGAACAAGATAATGTAAATCTATCCGAATTGCTGAATGAGTGGAATACCCGCAGTAGTGAATTAAGAAAATCAATTAACCAACTTATTGTAGAACTGAAATGAATACCATTGATAAAAAAGGGTGGAAAAAAGTAACCGTTGGTGAAGTATGTAATAATCTGAATATTACTACCCAAAACCCTATTGATATGGGTATAGATAGGTATGTAGGTTTAGAACATATAGAAACAGGTAATCTACACATAAATAGTTGGGGCAATGTAGCAGAAGGAACAACATTTACCAAGACATTTAAGCGTGGGCATATATTATTTGGTAAGCGAAGAGCCTACCTTAAAAAAGCAGCAGTAGCCGATTTTGAAGGCTTATGTAGTGGTGATATTCTTGTTTTGGAGGCAAAAGAGGATAAAATAAACCATAAACTGTTACCATTCCTCATAAGCAGCGACCGCTTTTTTGACTATGCGGTACAAACCTCAGCAGGTTCATTATCACCAAGAACTAAATTTCAGGATTTAGCAAAATTTGAATTTCTACTACCCCCCAAAGACCAACAGACAAAGTTGGCAGAATTGCTTTGGGCTGGGGATGAAGTGGTGGAGAAGTATGAGGGAATAGGAAATCGTCTTCAGACCCTAAAAAAAACATTCATTAGTCAAAAGATTATTAAAAGTAATTTCCCTCAAAAATCTTTAACTGACGTAACTATTGTTATTAGGAACGGAATTACTGAAAAACAATCTCCAAACCAAAGTGAGTATAAAGTAACACGAATTGAAACAATTTCTGACGGAACAATAAATTTGGATAAGGTTGGTTATGTAGAAAACCCAAGTAAAAGATTTTTTGATTATAAGTTATTAAATGGCGACGTATTATTTAGTCATATAAACAGCGTTGCGCATATAGGTAAAGTAGCTTTTTTTGAGGGTGATTCTGAATTATATCATGGCATGAATTTAATAGGTATTAGACCCGATACAGAAATGATACTTCCTAAATATTTATTCTATATTTTACAATCTGAAATTTCAAAAAAACATTTTGAAAAGATAGCAAAACAAGCAGTTAACCAAGCAAGCTTAGATTTAGGCGACATTGGTTCATATTACATACCCTATCCTGAAATCAGAATCCAAAAAAGTTTATTGAAACGTTTAAGTATAATTGAGTTACAAATTATTGAGGTAAGATATATGCTATTGCAATCTTCTCAAATTCAAAAGCAATTAACCAATCAAATATTTAGCTTGTAATGGAATATCATATACCCGATGCACGGTGGGGAATATTTGGAATGGGAGATTTTGAAAGCTACTCAGAGAAGCTGGTGGTAAAGGGTTTTTTTCATCCTGCCGTGCCTAAAGATGTGGTCGAGGCTTTTGAAGTTGCTGAGTATATGATGGCACATGCCTATTATCATTACAAATTGTATGATGAGGCTTTTACAAAACTTTTATTGATTATTGAAATGGCGATAAAATTGAGGTGCGCCAATTTTAATATACCTATTGTAGTTATAAGAAAAAATGGAACTAATAAAGATATACCCCTTGAGCAATTGATTATACAAGTATGCAAAGCTGAACCATTGAAAAATATTGAAGTAGAACTACAATGGCTTAGGAAAGGAAGAAATAATAAAATGCACCCTAAAAATCATACTTTTTCAGGTAGTATAGCTAATTTTGAAAAAATTAAGCATGGTATTGTATTACTCAATAAGCTATTTATTACCGAACAATCAATACATGCTTCGGTACTAAAAACTTTGGAGAAAAATAAACAACTAATACAATTTAAGCAGGGACTGTATGTTTTAGAAATTGGCGATTTACGTTATTTAATAGAAAGTCTAAATATAGAAGATGCCCTTTTTGTGAATAATGAATGGCTATATTTTATGGTTGCAGCACCAATTTCAAATAACATTGCAGAACAAGTGAGGGGTCATAATTATGCACCACCGCACACTTTTATAGTTAAAGACATTACTTTTGAAGGCAATAGTTTAAAAATTGCAGATGTAACAACTGAAAAACAAATTAGTATTATTACCACAGACGACCCTGCAAATGTTGAAATTTATAAGAACTTTGTCATTGAAAAAAATGAAGCATTGGCTGAATTTGAAGGAGTAACAATTATTCAAACAAGTTCACCTTTTGGGCAACAATACAATGATTTTTTGTATAAATGGTTGTGGAAGGTAAGTGAGTAATAATGTATGTCAATAAATATAGTTTAAATAGTTTATGCCAAATCAAGTGCCAAATAAAGTAAGGTTATTCAGAATAACGCACAGAGATAATCTTGCGGATATTTTGGTGCATGGCATTTGCAATAAACACCACCCAAACGCTAATCCAAATTTTGTTTCAATAGGTAATAATGATGTAATAGACAAACGCATAGAACATGAAGTAAAAATTATAGATTATGGCAATGTAGGTGAATATGTACCGTTTTATTTTACCCCTGCCTCTGTAATGCTACTTAATATTTTAACAGGTTATGGAGTGCCAAAGGTAATGCCCGAAGATATTATATGTATGGTTAGTTCGGTACAAACACTATCCAATTGCAACAACAAGTATTTTTTTACAGACGGACAAGCAAATACCTTCATAACTAAGCATTATGCCGATTTAAAAGATTTAGATAAAATAGATTGGCAAGTAATAAACTCAAAAGATTTTACGAAGAGTAATTTAGACCCCGATAGACTAAGACGTTATCAGGCAGAATTTTTAGTTTATAGTCATGTACCGTTAACCTCAATTGAGGGAATAGTCGTTTATAATGAAAGCTGTAGTAACTTTGTGAAATCAGAATTGGAAAAGGCCGGGGAAATAATTCCAGTGCATGTAAGTAAAAAACATTATTTTAACCATTGAAATGCTACATTTTTTAAAAGGCAATTTACTCGATAGCCATGCAGAGGCTTTGGTTAATACCGTCAACACTGTAGGTGTTATGGGTAAGGGAATTGCTTTGCAGTTTAAAGAGGCATTTCCTGAAAATAATAAAAAGTATTCAGAGGTATGTAGAACTGGTAGCTTCACCCCTGGTAAGTTATTATTAGTAAAAGACCACAATGCCTTAATGGGTCAAAAAACCATTGTTAATTTCCCAACAAAAAAACATTGGCGAAATCCTTCTCACTATAGTTATATTGAGGATGGACTGAAAGAATTAGCAATAATAATCAATAAGGAACGGATTAAAAGTATCGCATTACCCCCTTTAGGTTGTGGAAATGGAGGATTGGATTGGGTAAAAGTAAAATCAATGATAGAAAATTACCTTTCAGACATTGATGCAGATATTTATGTTTACGAACCCAATGCCGAAGTAAAAGCATTGCTGCAAAAAGAGAATACACCCAAAGAAGTTAAGTTAACTCCCGCAAGGGCGCAATTGCTATACCTGTTGTATTATTATGAAAGCATGGGTGAATATAGTAGCCTGTTTTCTGCCAACAAATTGGCATACTTCCTTCAACGTATGGGTGAAAGGATGAGACTTAACTTTGTTAGGCATCATTATGGGCCTTATTCTAACCAGGTTGAACATGTTTTATATGCGCTAAATGGTGTTTATCTTAGGGGCCTTGAGCAAAAGGAGGCAAAAGCATTTGAGCCATTAATGCTTAATTATGAAAAATTGCCAGAGGTAAAACAATACATAGCCGAACATTTGGATAGTTTACAAAAACAAAGACTTGAATCTCTGATGTCATTAATAGACGGATTTCAATCAGAGTTGTCTTTAGAAGTTTTAGCAAGTGTAGATTTTATTTTAGAAGAACATTCAGGCTACACTAATGAACAAGTTTATGAAGCTATACAACAATGGAGCGAACGTAAAAGCAAAATGATAAAGAAAGAATATGTGGCGATTGCCTACAATCATCTCAAAAAGTATTCACAATCCTTTACATTTCAGGCGTAATAAACAATAATAGCATTGTCTTATTCAAAGTCCTCTTTTTTTCCTTGAATAATTATTAATATTGTGCAAGTTAAAATATGCCCTTGCCATGTCATTTAACGAACTCAATAGCGTTGAGCATCTTATTATTAAGGAACTGACAGGTGTCAACTTAAATAACACCGGCAGTTATGTAAGCGAATCTGAAGCTCGTTATGGCAATGCTTTATGGGAATATGTACCCTCTGAAAATCTAAAACGCGAAATAACAGAGGTATTACTTGAAGGTGAGTTAAAGAAGGCACTCATAAAAATAAACCCCGAAATAAATTTACAACAGGATAGAGCCGATGAAGTAATCCATAAATTGAGGGCAATCTTGCTAACTGTTGGCAACTTTGGGCTGGTAAAAGCTAATGAAGAATTTGCCAAATGGATGAAGGGCGAAATGACTATGCCATTTGGTAAGGATAGCGCACATGTACCTGTTAAGTTGATTGATTTTGAAGACATAGAAAAAAACACCTACACACTTACCAACCAACTAAAAATAAGAGCAAGAGAAACCAAGATACCGGATATTGTACTATTTATTAATGGCATTCCAGTGGTTGTTGGTGAAGCTAAAACACCTGTACGCCCGGCAGTATCTTGGCTGGATGGTGCATTTGACATACATGATATTTATGAAAATTCGGTTCAGGGATTATTTGTTCCCAATATTTTAAATTTTGCTACCGAGGGTAAAGAACTTCGCTATGGTGCAGTACGCACCCCGCTTGAGTTTTGGTGTCCGTGGCGAAAGGAGGAAACAAATGACGAATTAGCAAAGTTCGCTAATCTGCATGATGTAAAAAAGCAGATGAATAGTTTGTTGCGTCCTAAAACACTGTTGGACATTTTGCAGAATTTTACCTTATATACCACTAACAACAACAAACGCAAAATGAAAGTTGTTGCCCGTTATCAGCAATACGAGGGAGCAAATGCAATTGTTGAGCGTGTAAAAACTGGGTTAATAAAAAAGGGCTTAATCTGGCATTTTCAGGGTTCAGGTAAGTCCTTATTGATGGTTTTTGCTGCCCAAAAAATGCGCAAAATGCGTCTCAAGAGTGGAAAATATATACAAAGAACAAATCGTCATTCGACAATGCTCAGAACCCGAAGAAAACGTATTAGCAATTTACAACGCACTCAAATATAAACACATGCCTTTCAAACGTAGGAAATCAGTAGTCCCCCCAGGTTAGCTTCAAAAATGCTCAAACCAACGATTGGAGCGCAGTCCATTCAAGTCAATATGCAATGAGGGTTAAAATATTTGAACAGCCTTAACCCATAACTTCTATTTTACTTTTACCGTTAAGTTGTTTTGTAACTTTTATTTGGGTGTGTATGCGTTCTGTCATTTCATAAACATGAGATATTACACCCACCTTACGCCCCTGATTATGTAATCTTTCTAATGCATCCATTGCTATACTTAGCGTTTCTCCGTCAAGCGAGCCAAAGCCTTCGTCTATAAACAACGATTCTACCTTCATTTTATTAGATGATAGTGAGGCTAAACCTAATGCCAGTGCCAACGAGACTAAGAATGACTCTCCGCCTGAAAGCGAATGTACCGACCTTATTTCATCGCCCATTTCTTTATCTTGTACTTGCAATGCCAATGAATTAGGTATGCGTTCTAATTCATATCTGGCTGCCAAAAATTGCAAATGATTATTAGCATAACTAAGCAGAATTTCTAATGTATATTCTTGTGCTATTTGTCTAAATTTATCGCCATCGGCAGACCCTAATAAATCATCTAATTTTTGCCAATCTTCAAATATAATTTTTGTGACATTTATTTTATCTTGTATATAACCTACCTCCTTTTTATTGTCTATATCTTGTCTAAGCTTATACTCATATTCGCTTTTATGTGTAGTAGTAGTTTCAATAGTAAGCTTTAATTCCGCTTGGTCTATTACTAATTCCGCTTTACTTTTGTCTGATTGTTTCTTTTCTATGTGTTTTTCTAACTGTGTTATTCGTTCTTTAAGTATGGTTTCTTCTTTATTTAGATTAGCATTTAAGTCATTAATCCATTTCTTTTCTGCTAATAACCAATCACTTGAATAACTTAGTAATTCGTACAGTTGCTTATCGTCAATAGTTGCTTCTTTTAGTAAGTTATATTTAAAGATAAATGCATTTATCTGTTTGGTAATTTCTAATAATTCTTTCTTATTGTCTTTTATGCTATTTTCTAACTGATATTTATTGCCTTGGTTTCTATTTAAAATACCTTTCCATGCATCTAATTGATTTGTGAAATCTTTTATTTCAAAAACAAATTTTTCAATAGCAGTTTTTAATTCTGCTTCCACCTCACTTATTGTTTTATTATTAAATAGTTCTCTTCTTTTAGTTTTATAGCTTAGTATTTCGGTTTGTATATTTTTGAAATTAGTATTGGTATCTTTTAATATTGTATTCTCAAAGTTTACAAGTTGTTTTAATAAACTATCTAGTTCTGCTTTTTGCAGCTCTGTTTTTTTATTTATTTCATCTAATAAAAGATTTTTTTTATGCCAGTCGCCACTAAAAGTAGTTACATGATTAATAAATTTTTCCGGTTCTTTTTTCCAGTTTTCCCACCAGCCTGCTGTAGAAAAATAGATATTTAATTTTTTCTCTATTTCAGAGGCTTTTTGATTAGTTACATCCAACTCAGCATTATACCTATCTAAATCACTATTAGTAATTTGTTTTGTATTTTCACTATTATTTATTTCTTGAGTAATTTTTTGTATATCATCTTTTATATTGATTTGCTTTTCTTTTTGAACTTCAAATAGTTTATTTAATTGATTATATTCATCTTGATACTTGCGATTGCTATCTAATGCTTCCTTTGTTATATAGATTTGATTATGTAACCAAGTACTTTTTTCTGTATTAGGCAATTGCAAACAAGCCTCATCAATTGCAAAAGAAATCCATTTGCTATTTAATGCTTTATCTTCTTTTGTAAGTTCATGTTCTTCACTTGCTGATATATTTAATGTGTTATTTATATTTGTTATTTCTGTTTCAATTACATGGTCTTGCTTAGCATATTTATTATAGATTATATTGCAATTGTCATATTCTTCCTTTAAAACATTCAGAATATTATTTAGCTGTTTGTATTCTGTTTTATAGGGGTGATGGGTACTACCACAAACAGGGCATGGGTCTTGGTCTGCAAGATTTGTACGGAGGCTTACCACATCTTTTGCTGTTTCTAATTCTGCACGCCTATACATTTTTTCTGCATATTCTTTTTTTATACTTGCTTTTTCCAGCTCTGCTTTTGTAATTTCTTGTTCTGCTTTTTTGCTCTCTAAATCTTTTTTATTTGTATCTATTTTTAGTTTGCATTTCTGTAAGTCAATTGTGTTTTTATAAAACAGGTCCCAACAGGCTTTAGCACTTACTAAATGAGCGAATAAATGAGAATAATTACTTTCACTTTGTTTTAAATTTTCAATATTATAATCAGTAAGTTTCTTTTGTTGCACTGATAATGTATCGTTTACAAGCGGCAGCTTCGCTTCTTCGCCTTTTATTTGTTGCACTAAGCGTACATACGTTTTTTCGTTTTTTTCAATTAAAGCTTTTGTGTTACCTATATTGGTCTCAATAGTATTTTCTTGTTGTAATAGTGTAGAAGCATCATTTAATTTAGATACTATTAATTTCGTATTCTCCGCGATAGATTTCTTCTCGCTATGTGTATTAATCCAGTTAAAAATAATTTCTAGTTCATTGTTTATTCTATCAATCTCTTTTTGTTTATTTTCAATTATTTTTAGTTGCTCCTCTTTCTTTTTAGTTGCATTTGTAAGCTCGTTTTCTAAAGCAGATAATTGAACATTTTTTTCCTTTATTAGTGTATCATATTCTTTTGCTTTATCAATTAAGGGCTTTGCATTTTCATAATTTGTTTCGCATTGTTTTAAATTTTTATTAGCTACCAATAATTCTTCTTCTTTTATTTTTAGCTGTATTTCTAAAGTTTCAATTTCTGCATTAATTTTATTAAGCTCTCGGTTATTTTTTTCAAGTGTTTTGATACAATTTTCTTTTGATTCTACTTTACTTCTTATTTCTTGTACCTCATTTATAGTATCAATTTTCTTTATCCTGTCTGCTGCATGTAGTTTTCTTTCTTTTATGTTTTGCAATTGTGAGTTGGCAGCATCAATACTATTTTCTATTTCTACGAAAGTAGTATGCCAGCTAATTGCTGTTATTAATGTTTGTTCGTCGGTTTTAAGTCTATTTATTTCAGCATTAATTTCTGTAATTTTAGTATTATATTGTTCTATATCTTCTGGGGCAAGTAATTGTATGCCACCCATTTGTTTTATTAATTCATTCAGTTCTATTTTTTTCTCATTGTATTTTTCTCTTATTTTTACAGATATTTCAGAATAAATATCTGTACCGGTTAATTTTTCTAATAAGGATGATTTTTCTTTCTTTTCAGCTTTTAAAAAGGCTGTAAAGTCGCCCTGTGCCAATAAAACAGAACGCGTAAACTGCGTAAAATTTAAACCTACCAGCCGTTCTATTTCTTTTAAAGTATCTGTTTTTTTTCCTCCAAATTTTATACTAGTTACTGTATTTATCAGTTCAAGGGTATCTGCTTGCAAACTGCCCTCTATTTTATTAAAAGCACGCTTCACCTTCCATATAGCAGTATATTTATTACCGTCTATACCTATAAAGGTAACCTCTGCAAAGCCATCGGCTGTTCCCTTTCTTAAAATACCTTTTATGTCGCCTATGCTCAATTTGTTTTTAAGTCCATCGGCAATTTCAATGCCACTTTCTTTTGCTTGGGTATGTCTGGGTGTTTGGGCGAAAAGGGCAAGACAAAGAGCATCTAATATTGTAGATTTACCCGCACCTGTGGCACCGGTAATTGCAAATATACCTGCGGACACTAATGGCTCTTTTGTAAAATCTATTTCACTTATGCCCTCCAGCGATGCAAGGTTCTTTATTTTTATAGATAGAATTTTCATAGTTTATTCTTCTTTTAGGTGTATTTCTTGAACAACTTCATTAAATAATTTTATAAATACTTCGGGTGTCTCTGTTTTGTATTTAGATTGATATACTTTCTTAAAAACATCTAAAGGATTCAAATCGCTTAACTGATTTATGGAATTTGTTTCTTGTTCATCTTCACTGCTTTTAGGGGTGGCAGAGATTATTGTTGCTAACCTAACATGTTTATTTTCTAAAACTGTTTCAATTTCATGCCTTAGAGCCGGTTGTGGTTCATCTAATAGCACTCTTACCTCAATATAAGGCCATAGATTTTTATCATCTATAACTTCATTTAGCTCACTTAGTAATTTTTTAACCTCACTTAGAGGTTTATAGGTAGCCGGTATTCTTTTTAAAGATACCGTAACAGGTATAGGTAATGCAGCAATTTGTTTCAATTCATCCCCTTCTATAGTTACCATAACTACCTGATGATTATAATTATGTTCTGAAAACGACATAGGTATTGGGCTACCCGAATACCTAATATGTTCTTTGCCACCTACTTTTTGCGGTCTGTGGATATGCCCCAATGCTGTATAAATGATATTTTCATTAAATGCATTGGCATCTATTAATTCCGTACCACCCAATATTACCCGTTCGCTCTTATCTTTTTCTGATACTGATGCCCCCGAAGTATGCAAATGCCCCATAGCAATAATTGCCTGCCCGGGTTGTTTTATATTATTAGTGTATGTGTATATCTGTTTATAAAGTTCTGCCACGCCCTCCGTATAGGGCGACTCTGCATCTGTAACCTCCGGGTAATCTCCATTTCTTAAAAAAGGAACAGCCAAACACCAAGCAATCGTATTATTTTCTTTATCTTTTAAAGGTATCACCAATTTTTCATAATCAATAATACCCTCATTTTGGGTTACCAAGCCCACAATATGTATATTAGATGATGCTAATAAGGGTTTCGGTGCTTCTAAACGAGAGGCAGAATCGTGGTTACCGGCTGTGATTATAATTTGTAATTGAGGTGAGGCAGCAATAACATTTTTTAAAAAAGTATAAAAAAGTTTTATAGAAGCTGCCGAAGGGTTAGATACATCAAATACATCGCCACTAATTAGCAATAAATCTATATCATTTGTTTTTATTACATCAATTAGCCATATAAGAAACTGTTCGTGTTCAAAAGTCCGGTCATATTCGTAAAATGTTTGCCCTATATGCCAGTCTGCTGTGTGTAGTAGTTTCATAATATTTCCCCCAAACTATTTACTTAGGGCTTGTCAGGGAATAAATGGTTCAATAGTGATGCAGTTGTTTTTCTTTTTTTCAAGAAATAAAAACTTTAAATAGCAAGCTATTTAAAGTTTTTTATGGCAAAGAAAAAATGGAAAAGAACAAACCAGTAGGAACAAGTTATTTCCTGACATGCCCTAAGATGCTAAGTTAAACGATTTTGTTTGTTGATTAAATATAAATAAAACAGCAATGAGATTTGTGCAGACATATAAAGATAGTCAATTATTAATATTGACCTGTACCTAACAATACCAGTGTGCAGGCTTCCATTGTTTTTATACCTTGTCTTATTGCCATATCTTCCAATTCCTTATTTTCTGTACCCGGATTAAAAATAATACGTCTTGGGTTTAAAGATAGAATATAGTTATAATACGGTTTTTGAAGATTGGGGTTAACATATAGGGTAACGGTGTCAATATCGTTAAGGGGTAGCATTGTTGTAATAATAGGCACATTGACAACCGTGCCGGCAGTTTTACCAATAGCTACAACATCGTGCTTATGAGCCAGTAATCTATGAATAGCTTTATTACTATATCTTTCTTCGTTTTCGGATGCGCCTATTACTAAAGTTTTATTTTTCATGAATGTATTTGTGTGGAATACCAAAGTTATTTCTTTTTTAAAGTTTACCAATCTGCTAAAACTTTACGATTGCATAAAAAACAATGGGTAAACTAATGGTGCCGTTCGATATTTTATTGTCATTTTTGTCGGGAGTGGGGTTATAAGTTGGCGAACTACTATATTTAGTTGTAGTAGTTATGGTTTGGTATCCGGTTAAATAATAAAAATTTGCTTCTGTACCTATAAGTATATTTTTAGTAAAATTATACCTTAACCATGCCATAGCACCACCCCCATAAGTACTAAGAACAGTTTTAGTATTTACAGTAATCGTATCAAAACTTATAGTTAGAGCTTTAGTATTGTCATTATTGGTATTATAAACACCATCTATACCCGCTCCTGCACTCCAATTACCTGCCAATTTAAAAGATTTTTCTATACCTAATCTTAATTGTAAGTCATTTATATCGGTAGTCTTTTTATTGATGCCATCGTTAGTAGTTGCCGAATTATAATTATATCCGGTACCAATTCTTATTCCCCAACCTGTTTTTGTAGTATTAATAGTATAGGTAAGTAAAAACGGATTCGTATTTGTGTTAGTACTGGTATTATTAAAATTAAATACTTGTCTTATTAAATCGTTTACCTGAATACCAATAGAATGGTCGAACAGTTTTTCTTTTTTAGTTGTAATGCTGTCTGCTTGTGCATTTGCATTCAATATTGTAATAAGGCTTAAAGATAGTAGTATTGTATATTTATACATGTGTTTATTTTACTTTAAAAGGATTAGAGAATTTTGGGTCAACTATGGTTGTAAAATCTGTAAGTGTATTTAAAAAAGCAATCAGGGCTGCTTTGTCTTCAGTAGAAATGTTCATAGATATTGGTTGAGAAGCTGATTTTAATAGAGTATCTAAATTAGGGCTGTTTAAAATAGAATGGCTGTAGTGCTCTAATACCTCGTCTAATGTTTTAAATCTGCCATCGTGCATATAAGGTGCAGTTAATGCTACATTATGAAGGCTTGGCACTCTAAATTTACCATTATCATTGGTACTAAGTGTTATATTACCTAAGCCTAAATCAATATAAGTTTCATCAAGACCAATGTCCTTAAAGTCTGACATTGTATAAAAATTTGATTGTAAATGGTGGCAACTTCCACAATTATATTTACCATTAAATAAATTCATACCATTGGTTTCGGATGCATTTAAAATCATAGTATTTCCTTGCAAGTATTGGTCGTATTTTGAACTTTTAGATTGAATGGATGCCATGAAGATAGCAATACATTCAGATATTCTTGCCGATGTTATACTACTATCGCCATAGTAAGCATTTTTAAATAAGGAGGCATAAAATGGTAGAGAAGCTAATTTGGCAGGTAATGTATTGGCATCATCTATACCCATTTCTACATGGTTAGTAATTGGGCGGTCAACTAAATTAGCTAAAATATTTTCTCTGCCGTCCCAAAACAAAGATTGACCCACAGAATAAATTGAACTTTCTTCAAATAAAGAATCAAAGCTTATTAAATTTAATATGCTTTTAGAATTCCTTTTAGTCAACTTACCCTCAAAGCCGGTACTGAAAGCAACATTGTCGGCAAAACCATTATTTTGTTTGTGGCAAGTAGCACAAGCTATTGTATTATTTACAGACAAATGCCCGTCATAAAATAAGACTCTTCCTAATGTTGCTTTATCGTTAAGTGTATTGTTGAAAGACAAAGACTCTTTATTGAAATAAATAGAAGATTTTGTGGGTAGATCAAGATATACAGTTCCCGAAGGTGGATTAATGCTTTTATTGCAAGAATAAGCCACTGCAATTAGCCCCACTATGCATATAGAAATAATTATTTTTTTCATAAAAACAGTATTAAAATTAACATTATAAAATTAAAGAAGCATTACGAAATTTCCAAATAATTTTCTGCAATAGGATATAACGGTGTAAAAAAGAATATATTGCATGATTAATATAAAAATAAATTTATTTTGAGATAATATAAATAGTTACTATTATTGTACTTATCTATAACTATATTCTTTTTTTAAACAGTGCGATTAAATATATTGCATTTGTATAATGCAAGTGGGGTGTAGCAAATTTATTTTTAAAAAAATATTATTTACTGTTATCCTCTGATTACATGTATTTTCTTACAGGCATAATTTGTATGCAAGGGTGCTGAAAATATAAAACCAAGACAGTAATAAATTAATTTTTATCGTCCGGGTTTCTTGGGTTTATTTATGTATTCTATAATATATTTAGGTTTGGGTTTTATAGGGTGTTTTTTAAAATAATCGTTATAAGTAGCCGATAAGGCATTTAATAATAATAAGCCCTGTAATTGATAACCTGCATTGGTGAAATGTATGCCATCGTGCCCCAACAAATTATATCTTTTAAAAGCAATTGTGCCGGTAGCACCGTCTGTAATTTTATTGAGATCCCAAAGTGGTATATCGTGTTCATCGCAATAATGCGCAAGTGCATGAGAAACAGCCTGAACGGAGGGATTGGGTTTTTTCATTTTAAAATAAGAACCCGGAGGCGTAGTAATTAATACACAAGCTTTGGGTGCTATTTTATGAATTTTATGTACAAAAGAATCGCATACGGCAATAAAGGCGGGTTCGTTAAGTTTAGGAGTTTGGGCTTCGTTAGTGCCAAGCGAAACAATAAAAAAATCGCCATGTAGGGACGTAAGCTGTTTCCAAAACAAAGGATTGTTTAAATACTGGTCGTAACGGGCTCCATTAACACCAATAGTATGATACAATACACCGCAAGTATCCTTTCTTTCAAGCGATACGCCATAAAAACTATAATCGCAATGCCCGGGCATTTCATTTTTACATAACTCAAAGCCGGTAAGTAACGAATCTGACTCAAATACAATAGATGGAGTATCTACATTAGGACGAGAATAGAGGGTTATCGGTTTCTTTAAATTACTGTCGGTAAGCCTGTAACAAGCACTGTCGTTACATAAAAAGAATACCATACGATTAAAATGTTCTTGCTTGCCGTCCATTTCCTTTAAGTGAATTCTTACGGTAGCATTTTGTTTACTGCTATGTATGCCAAAACCACTTATACCGGTTTGTATATCTTTGTCTATACCTATACGGTTACTTTTCCACGTAGTGTTAGATGAAGAACTTACATCGTGTGGCGCATTTGAATTCGCTAATTGATATGGGAAAACAATTCCACGACCTGCATCACCAAAAAAGTCTTGTATTCCGTTACGCAATACCGATGTTTCCATATCTGCCTGCAAGTGTGAGTCGCCTATATGCACTATATTTACTTTTCCTTTATGGTTTACATGTACTTTAACGAGTTTTTTTAATACAGAGTCTAATTTAGAACTATGACTGATTATATTCTCGTCATAGTCTATAAACGAATAATAGGGTGGCGGATTGGGCAACCATTTATTGCTGTCTGCAACCTCATTTTGTGCTAAACTACGAAATGCAAAAAGTATAAATAAAAAAATGAATAAACGGCTTACCATTAAAAATTTGAAACGATTTCAGAAAATTGGAGTAAAGTAAACATAAAACAGTATCTAAAACTATACTATTGGGAATATGCATTACATTTAAGATTCTGTTTAGAAAAAGTAGGTGTAAATAACTATTTTAATTGTATATCAGAAATCATATTTAATTAAGATTTATGTTCTAATAATTTGAGTCGTTCTAAAATGCTGTGTTGTAATATTTCTATTCACTTAGTCTGCTCAAAAAATCTGTTTGTTCACTGAGTTGCGGAGAAAACTTATAAGTTACCTCCCATAGTTCTTTAACATCATGTGTATTTAACTCTTTTACAGGATATGAATTATTAATATTTGCGTCTGATTTTAGATAGATTTTTTCAAAATTTTTGTCTGTTTCTATAATTCTATTAATGTAAATACCTGTGGCATGCACAATTACATATATTTTACCCACTAAAACATCAGTTATATTTTTAATTTCTTCAGCCAAAACTTTATCTTGTTCATATAAAGTAGGTATCATACCATTATCAGCAACATCAAAAAACCGGTATAGTTTATCTTTTAACCAAGGAATAATTATTGTAGGTAATGATTTTATAAATTCATTATCATTATAATGAATAAGATATTTTGAAAATAAATTACATGGTATACAACTTATTTTTTCGGAAAAATCTTGTTCTATTTGGTGTGTTTGTGGGCTGTCAATATGATAGTTATCTTGAACCTGATTTGTTAATTGATGTATATTTTGATCTAACGTAAAATTTATTTCATGTATAGGGTTAGATAACGAACCTAAATTGGCAATAGTATCAAAAGAAATTTTAGGCATTTGTGATTGTTCGTGTTCAGGTGTGGCTTTTAGCATAGTACCCTTACCAGTTATTAACCAATCAATATTTAATTCCTCAAATTTATTTGAAATATCATGTATTATTTCAAAACTGGGTTTGTTTTTATCGTCTCTAAAGAGCCTATAAATTTTTTCGGCATTTTCATAGCCCAATCTATCTGCAAATTTACTTATGCTTAGATTTTTAACTAGTAAGAACTTATGTAATCTTGCACCAAAACTAATCATCTTTTACTACTATTTTTCAAATTTAGTTGTGTTTTTCAAACATGTTTGTATATTTGCAACAAAATACTAAAAAGTAATACAATAAAATGATTACAAAAGAAATACTTATTGCTTTTCCTGATAAAGGAATTGTAAAGGTAGCATACTTTTTGAATATTGAGAACAAAAAAGCAATAGTGAGAACGGTGCAATCAGATTTTTATTCTGTTATTCCTCAAAATTTTTTATTGTGTGAGATTGATGGAGAATGGCAATTCTATTATGAAAATGATGAATTCATTTGTAAAGTATCAGATTTGATTGGTAATGATTTGGATATAGAAAAGCAAATATTTTTAACAATATATAAAGTCATCAATAAAAATATTTCTGACGAAAATATAATTGCAGGCACATTTATTACCTTGT
>CAIWXG010000151.1 GCA_903916555.1 uncultured Bacteroidota bacterium | reverse complement strand
TTATCAATATAAAAATAAAATCAATCTAATATATAATTGTCATAAGCAAAATTTGAGCCAAGTCTATAAAATACGGATATAATAAATTTTAGCGTATCAAATATAGGATTCAAATTGTTTTTTCATAATTTTGAAATCTATTTACTGGTTATGAAGGGAATTTATAAAATAATTGTATTTTTATTTTTATTTATTAGTAATATCCAATTATCAGCACATTCGTTATCTTTTGTATATATTCAGGGAGATAAAAGCTTGCCTTTTTATGTAAAAAAAGACAATAAAATGATGCCAAGATATGGGAAAAATTATTGTATTATTCCTGAAATAAATAAAGGCATTTTGAAAATAGAGATATTATTTCAACAAAATAGTTTATCTCCCATAAATTTCACTATTAATGTACTTGAAAACAGTGCAATTGGTTTTTTATTATGTAAAAAAGAGGGGATTTATTGCCTATATGATATAAAAAACAACTCTTACATAAACAAAGATATATAAATTTAATGAAAAATATAATAAATATAATATCAATAAGTATTGTGTTGTTTTTTGTCTCTTGTAATAATAAAAATCAAGATAAGATTATAGGTACTTGGAAAGGCGTAAAAAGTGAGAATAATACGATTGATAGTTTTTTTATTAAAAGCCAGATTTTAATAGATACAATTGGGAAAAACAATGATGATGCTACAAACTTGAAATTGTATGGAATAAAAAACATGGACAGTTTAAGAAAACATTTGCAATTACAACATGATAGTGCATTATTAGCCGAAAAAAATAAAATTAAAAACACTCAGTTTATTTTCAAAAAAGACAGAACAATTGAATTATTTTTTAGTGGCTATAATTTAACCGGCAAATGGAATTTTGATGATGAGGGTTCTTTAATTTTAGAAGTTGTAAAAACAAGCGGTGATGCAGATTTATGGCGTATGAAAGTTATTACATTAAATGAAAATGAATTAAAATTGCAGTTCAGAAAAACAAATGATACCAGTATTGTAACTTTTAATCATGCATCTGAATAAGTAGATAGTATTACCTTTACCGAAATTTTTAGGAATTAAAAATAAAACAAACTTAAACATATAAATATATATAAATGCGAACAATAGCACTAAGACAAGCATTAAGAGAAGCGATGGAAGAAGAAATGCGTATAGACAGCAGCGTTTTTTTAATGGGCGAAGAAGTAGCACAATATAATGGGGCTTATAAAGTAAGTCAAGGAATGTTAACAGAATTTGGTCCTAAGCGAGTTTTAGACACACCCATATCAGAATTAGGTTTTGCTGCAATTGGTGTGGGTGCAGCTATGAATAACACTAAACCAATTATTGAGTTTATGACATGGAATTTTGCAGAATTAGCAATAGACCAAATCGTAAACCATGCTGCAAAAATAGTATCTATGAGTGGGGGGCAATTTAGTTGTCCGATTGTATTTAGAGGCCCCAATGGTTCTGCCGGACAATTAGCAGCTCAACATTCCCAAGCTTTTGAAAATTGGTATGCCAATGTACCCGGTTTAAAAGTTATTTCTACAATTAATCCTTACGATGCAAAAGGCTTATTAAAATCTGCCATTAGAGATGCCGATCCAGTTGTTTTTATGGAATCAGAGTCTGCTTATGGTGATGTGGGAGAAGTACCGGAGGAAGAGTATTTAATACCAATAGGTAAAGCAAGCATTAAAAAAGAAGGCAGTGATGTAACCATTGTATCGTATAATAAAATGATGAAAGTTGCAATGGACGCAGCAACAGAGCTTGCAAAAGAAAATATAAATGCTGAAGTAATAGATTTAAGAACAATACGCCCTTTAGATTGGAAAACAATTGTTGAATCAGTAAAAAAAACAAATAGATTGGTTATAGTAGAAGAGCAGTGGCCTTTTGGAAGCGTATCTTCTGAAATAACTTATAGAATACAAAAAGAAGCATTTGATTTTTTAGATGCGCCAATAAGACGTATTTGCAGTGCTGATGCAAATATGCACTATGCCCATAATTTAGTTGCCGGCTTTTTACCGGATGTGCCTAAGACAGTAAAATTAGTTAAAGAAGTAATGTACATGAAGAAATAATTTTTTCGCTATATAACAATTTAAGATTCCTGAAATATTATTTAGTATAAAATAGTAATTCAGGAATTTTGTTTAGTTTTATATAAAAAAGTATAGCAGATGAAAAACGGTATAATTTATTTAGTTTTGTTATTTTTATCATTTTTAATAAGCTGCGATACAACTAAATTTCCAATAGATGCACATCCGCAGATAAAAATTAATAAAAACTATTTTGGAACTTGGAAAATAAAGAATAAAAAAGATAAAGATACATATATAGTAATTAAACGAGATGATTATAATTACTTGATTCTGATAAAACATTCAAAAGAACAAAAACCAGACTCCATGAATGCCTTTGTATCAAAAATAAATGATATTCTGTTTCTTAATATAAATAATATTAGTGATACAACAGAAGGCTATTTTTTTGGAAAAATAATTGATATAAACAAAAATAATAATAAAATAAAATATTCTTTAGTAAAAGACAGTACCTTAAAATATTTAAAAAATCCGGATGAAATAAGGCAAAGAATTAAAGAAAATATAAATAATCCTACATTTTATTCGGATACTGCCTATTTTAAAAAAATAAGCATAATACTTATTTCAATTTCTCATTTTCTTTATGCCGTATAATATCTCTTGTATTTTTTTTATCCAAATTTTTTATAAATGCCTCATTTAAGTCAACACCCGTTTGATTAGCTAAACATATTAATACCCACAATACATCTGCCATTTCATCAGCTAAATCTCTATTTTTATCACTTTCTTTAAAAGATTGTTCTCCATATTTTCTTACAATAAGCCTTGATAATTCTCCTACCTCCTCCATTAAGATACCTAAATTTGTCAATTCATTAAAATATCTTACACCAACGGATTTTATCCATTCATCTGTTTTTTGTTGTGCTTCCCTTAATGTTAGGTCTGTCATGGCTTAGAATTTGTTTGTTTAGACAAAATAATAGAACTTTCACCTTTAATTCAAAAAAAAACAAAAAATAATGAAATTATACGCTACAGATATTGAAGCTGCAAATGCATTAAAAGAACAAGCAAACGTTATAAGTAAAGCAATAGGCAAAGTTATAGTAGGACAAGAGGATGTAATAAATAAACTAATTATTTCCATTTTATGTAATGGGCATAGCCTGCTGGTAGGTGTACCCGGATTAGCAAAAACATTATTAGTAAAAACAATAGCAGATGTACTTGATTTATCGTTTAAACGCATACAATTTACACCGGACCTTATGCCAAGCGATATTACTGGGGCTGAGATATTGAACGAACAAAGACAATTCCATTTTATAAAAGGACCTATTTTTGCAAACATTATTCTAGCAGATGAAATTAATCGTACACCCCCAAAAACACAAGCTGCATTACTTGAGGCTATGCAGGAACGCACTATTACAGTAGGCGGTACACTACATAAACTACCTGCACCATTTTTTGCATTAGCTACACAAAACCCAATAGAACAAGAAGGTACTTATCCATTACCCGAAGCACAATTAGATAGGTTTATGTTTCAGGTAACCCTCGATTATCCATCATTTGCAGAGGAGGTATTGATTGTACAAAATACTACAAGTTCTAATGTGGTTGAGTTACCTAAAGTGATGACTGGAGCCGAAATACTTAGTTTTCAAGACTTGGTAAGGAGAGTACCTGTACCTGCAAATGTTTTAGAATATGCTGTTGGTTTAGTGCAAAAAACAAGACCGGGTACTGCAAATGCTGCAGCAATAGCAAATCAATACATTGCTTATGGTGCGGGGCCGCGTGCTTCTCAATATCTTATATTAGGTGCTAAGTGCCATGCACTATTAAATGGCAAATATTCGCCTGATATAGAAAATGTTCGTGCTATGGCAAATTCAGTTTTAAGGCATCGCATATTAAGAAATTACAAAGCAGAAGCAGAAGGTATAACGCAAGATTCATTAATTAAACAATTAATGCAATAAATTTATATATACATTAAATAAGTTATTGAATTACTGTTATTTATACCTATTACTTATAGTAGTTTATTTGAAATTTATTTTTTAATGAAAGTAGTAAAGAATATTTTAGGATTTATATATGCAATCTATGCAATGGTAATGTTTTTAATTACTATGATTATGGTTGTTATCCCCATTTGGTTTATATCACTATTACCCGAACCCAAGCGAGCTAAAGCATTACATAAAGCGTTCAAAATATGGATGGGAACCTATATGCCATTAATATTTTGTCCTGTTTTTCGTAAGGGCAAAAATAATTTTAAAAAAAATGAAAATTATGTCGTTGTCATCAATCATAATTCTTTAATGGATATTCCTGTTTCTGCTCCATGGATTCCCTGTCCAAGTAAGACATTAGGTAAGATTGAAATGTCTAAAATTCCTATTTTTGGTATTATTTATAAAACAGGTGCTTTATTAATAGACCGTAAAAGTGAAGCAAGCCGAAGAGCAAGTTATTCTAAAATGGAAGAAACATTGGCTATGGGCATCAACTTGTGTTTATACCCTGAAGGTACACGTAATAAAACGGATAAGCCCTAACAACCTTTTTTTGACGGCGCTTTTACAATGGCAATAAAAACTCAAAAACCTATTATACCGGGTATTATTTTTAATACAAAAAAAATATTATCTCAAGAAAAAAATCTCCGTGCTTGGCCATCAAAAATTTATATACATTTCTTAGAGCCAATACCTACTAAAGGCTTAACCTTGAAAGATGTTGAATCATTAAAAGAAAAAACACATAAAATAATGGAATCTTATTATATTAATAACGTAAATACAAAATTATGACTTTTAATATAATTGGAACCGGCAATGTGGCTTTGTTTTTAGGCAAAAAACTTACAGCAGCCGGCAATAAGTGTACTGGTGTATTTGGCCGAAATTTAAAAGCTGCCGAAGAATTATCAGGTAATTTATTATCCAATAATTTTGGCTCTATTTCAGATGTAAATAAAGACGCTGACGTCTGTTTTATTGCTGTATCAGATAATGCAATAAGTAATGTAGCATCTCAAATTTCTCTAACAAAAACAGTTCTTGTACATACAGGCGGTGCAGTTGTAATACAAAGTATTATGAGTGCGGCAAAAGACTGTGCAGTATTATGGCCAATCTATTCCATACAAAAAAATAATATTCCTTCGCATCGTAATATTCCTTGTGCCTGGGAAGCAACAACCCCGAAAGCTGAAAAATATGTTTTAGCAATGGGACACGCATTCTCTGATAACTTATTTGAGGCAAAAGGAGAGCAAAGAAAATGGTTACATTTAGCTGCTGTAATGAATAATAACTTCATAAACCATTTGTTCACCATAAGTGAAGAAATATGTTTAGAAAACAATATCCCATTTTCTGTATTATATCCAATTTTAGAACAAACGTTTGAAAATCTAAAAAATCATTCTCCTAAAACTATACAAACCGGACCGGCAATAAGAAGAGATGATACTACTATCAACGAACATCTTGCTCTTTTACAGCAACACCCCAAATGGCAAAATATTTATCAATCCATTTCGGAGTCTATACAATTTAGTCATCAAAAAGATAAAGATGAAACTAAAGACAGTTAAATAATTTCTTAATATTTACTTATTTCAGCAAAATATTCTTCTAATTTTTGAGTTACAATATCCCAATCGAATTTTGTTTTAATAATATTTATACCTTGCTCCCCCACTCTTTTTCTTTTTTCTTCTGATTGTAGTAATTCAATAATGCTTTTTGCAAATCGTTCAGGGTCTGTTTGCATAATAGCCCCTTCACCACTTTTTATACCTAAACCGGCAAAACCAATATTAGAACAAACCACTGGTACACCCATAGCCATTGCTTCTAACACTTTGTTTTGTGTGCCTGCGCCAAATCTTAATGGTGCTACTACAATACTTGCATTATTATAAGTAGTAGCTAAATCTTTTACAAATCCGGTAACCAAAATTTTGTCTCCGGCAAGTGCCAATACATTTTTTACAGGGCGTTGCCCTGCAATAATAAATTGAATATCAGGATATTGTGTACGTATAATTGGTAAAATAGATTCGGTAAAATAAATAACAGCATCAATATTGGGTGCATAGTCCATATTACCTGTAAATAGTAATTGGTTATTATGTGAGTAATCATGTCCACCAGATGAAAAAGTATTTAAATTAACACCATTTGGCAATAAACGCATGTTTGATACATGATGTGTTTGTACTAAATAATCTAAATCTTCTTGAGAGCATACTAAAGCCAGATTGTATTCTTTTAAAACCTGTTCGTATTTTAGTACACGTTTTTGTTCAATGTTTTCGAACAAAGTAACCCATAAACTACGTTTAATTGTTTTTCGTCTTTGCCAATAAAGCGAAAAAGCATCAGGCAAATCAAGAATACGTCCTACATCTTTTCTTTCAGATAAATAGGGTGCCATTCTTAAATGTTGCACATGTATTGCATCAAACTTTTCTTTTTCAAGAATTATATTCAGTTTCTTTTTTAATTCTTCCGACTGAAAGTAAAGTACTTGTAAGGGTAGTTTACTCCAAAAAGCAGCAATACAATTTAAAGCTGATTTCCATTTGGGTAAATAAATAAACGTAACAGATTTAAATACCTTCTCTAATTCGGTTTTATAGGTTAAATCTTCTTTATTCTGTGCGAATGTGAGTAAGTGTAATTCATGCTTATCTTTTAATCTCTGTGCAAGATTAAAAATCTTTAATTTATCACCTCTATAAGGTGGGTATGGCACTCTGTTTGCAAGAAATAATAGCTTCAAACCGAAAATAAAAATTTAAAAACCGAAAAATATTATTTTAAAATCTCATGTCCTAATTTATCTCTTTTTGTTTGTAGATAAAACTCATTATATTTATTAGGAACAATTTCAATAGGCACATTTTCAACAATTTCTAAACCATATCCTTGTAAGCCTGCTCTCTTTCTTGGGTTATTAGATATAAGTCTAATTTTAGAAACATTTAAATAACGCAATATCTGGGCACCAATTCCGTAATCTCTCTGGTCATTTTTAAAACCGAGTGCCAAGTTAGCCTCTACAGTGTCTTTGCCCTCTTCTTGCAGTTTATAAGCTTTTAACTTATTAAATAAACCAATACCTCTGCCCTCTTGATTCATGTATAATACAATACCTTTACCTTCTGCTTCCACCAAATCCATAGCTTTCGTTAATTGTTCACCACAATCACAACGTAGCGAATGTAAAATATCGCCAGTGAAACAAGAGCTATGTACTCTAACTAAAACCGGTTCATCTTTTTCCCAAGTTCCTTTTATTAAAGCCAAATGAATTTCACCGGTGTAAACTTGTTTAAAGGCTATTAAATCGAAATTGCCATGTTTAGTAGGCATCTTTACTCTTACCTCTTCTTTAACCATACTTTCAGTTTGAAGTCTGTAAGAAATAATATCTTTTATAGAAATTATTTTTATATCGAATTTAGCGGCGATTTCAAGTAATTCAGGTAAACGAGCCATTGTACCGTCATCATTCATAATTTCTACTAAAACACCTGCAGGTTCAAAACCAGCCATACGGGCTAAATCTACTGTAGCCTCGGTATGCCCGGCACGCCTCAACACCCCTTCATTGCGTGCTCTCAACGGAAAAATATGTCCGGGTCTACCTAAATCTTCCGGCTTTGTTTTGGGGTCTATAAGTGCCAAAACAGTCATTGCTCTGTCGTGAGCAGAAATTCCTGTAGTACACTCATTACCAATTAAATCTATAGAAACAGTAAATGGAGTTTGGTGTAAAACAGTATTATTTTCTACCATCAAATTTAATTTCAGTTCTTCGCATCTGGTTTCTGTAATGGGGGCGCAGATTAAACCACGACCATGCTTAGACATAAAATTAATAATTTCGGGGGTTACATTGTGTGCAGCTGTTATAAAATCACCTTCATTTTCTCTGGATTCATCATCAACTACAATTAGTAATTTTCCTTTTCTAAGGTCTTCCAACGCAGATTCTACGGTATCAAGCATATTTATTTTTATAAACTTTATGCAAAGGTAGTAATATTGTTTTGCCTTTGCTTCTAAAAAACGGTAATAATTATATGTTATATAGACTTTTCTTCAAAAATCAAATTTAATTCATCAATTATAGAGCTATTTATTTTCAAATAATCATATTTATTTATAACCAATTTTTTTGCATTTTGAGCTATTTCTTCAGCTTTTTCTTTATTTTCCAAGCACCATTTTAAATGGTTTACAAACTCTTCAGGTCTATTGGCCAGTAAATAATGAACTCCCATTTTAGCTTCAATTCCTTTAATACCATTTAAAGTTGTTATAACAATTTTACCTGCTGCCATTGCCTCTAATATTTTCACCCTGATACCACTACCCGAACCAAGTGGAACGATTAATATTTTTTTGTCCGCAATAAATTCATCAGCACTATTTACCTCTTCCATGCAATAAACACCTCTCAATTTAATACTTTTCAACATTTCAGGCATATCTCTACCGGCAAAATAAAATTCAAATTTAGGTAACGCTTTATGAACTTTAGGCCATACATCATCTAAAAACCATTTTATTCCATCTCTGTTTGGTATCCAATCCATTGCACCTATATGATAACCTACCCACTTTTCTTTTATATCATTTGCTTTTAATTTTAGTATATCAATACCAAATGGCGCAACAATACTTTTTTTTATATGTCTTTGTTTATCAATGTATGAAGCATCTTTTTTCGTTATAGGTAGTAATAAATCATATTTTCTCCAAGCAGATTTTTCAAATCGTTTTATTCTTTTACCCAAACTTTTTAAATAGATTTTTTTTAAAGTATTTTTTGTTTTTGAAGCAACACTTTGCCAAATATGATTTTCAATATTATGTATTCTCAATACAGTTACTGCATTCGATTTGTTTTTAATTTCCGGGAGATACTTTGTCAAAAATACACTTTCCATCTGCACTACATCGGGTTGAAACGATTTTAAAATATCACTAATCTTATTTTGGAAATTTATATTATAAAAACGCTCAGCACTTTCCGGTTCTTTACTAAAAAGATAATTCTTTAATAATTTAGCTAAATTTATTTTATTATCAATATCCAACCATTCAAAACAATACAAATTTGAATATAGACTTTCTAAAATAGTAGTTGCCACATAATGCCTACTCGTATTCATAGACAATAAATAAACTTGCCATCCTGCCTCAAAATAGCCTTCAATCATAGCCTTCATAGCTAAGTTCCCGCCATCTTTTAACGGATAAGGTATCCTGTTTGTAATTATAAGTATTTTACGTTGATGCATAAATTGGGGCAAATTTAATTAAATTTAGATAGCTGCATTCATTAATTAAAACAATCAAAAAACTGATTCATTTAAATTTAAAAAAAATAAATCTATATATTAAGTATCGTATTGTAAAATAAGTGTAGTAATATAAAATTAACAACATCAAATACAAAATAAACATAAACTATAAAGAATATTTCTACAATTAAAAACTTACTTTTGCCCGTAAATTTAATTTGAAACAAAAAGAATGACAGAAATAAAACCTTTTTTAAGATTAAGCGGATTAGAACCATTAGTAGTGAGGCCTGAAACAAATTTTGTTAACATAGGAGAACGTACTAATGTAACAGGCTCTAAAAAATTTGCACGACTTATTAGAGAAAATAAATATGAAGAAGCATTATCTGTAGCTCGTCAACAAGTAGAAAATGGTGCTCAGGTATTAGATATAAATATGGACGATGCCCTGCTTGACGGTGTACTTGCAATGACAACTTTTGTAAATTTACTACAAGCAGAACCCGACATTGCAAAAATACCTATCATGCTAGACTCTTCAAAGTTTGCTATAATAGAAGCCGGTCTAAAATGCATTCAGGGAAAATGTATTGTAAATTCTATTTCTCTAAAAGAAGGAGAAGAAAAATTTATTGAACAGGCGTTAATTTGTAAGTCTTTTGGGGCATCGGTAGTAGTAATGGCTTTTGATGAAAACGGGCAAGCAGATACTTTAGAAAAAAGAGTAAGTTTTTGTGAACGAGCTTATAAAATACTTCTAAAAAAAGCTAATTACAAACCACAAGACATCATTTTTGACCCAAATATTTTTGCAATTGCAACAGGAATTATAGAACACAATAATTATGGAGTAGAGTTTATTGACGCAACAAGAATAATTAAACAAAAAATGCCATTAGTTAAAATTAGTGGTGGCGTTAGTAATATTTCTTTCTCATTTAGGGGCAATGATACCGTAAGAGATGCAATGCATAGTGTGTTTTTATATCATGCAATTAAAGCCGGTATGGACATGGGAATTGTAAATGCAGGACAATTATTGGTTTATGATGAAATAGAACCACAGTTAAGAGAATTATGCGAAGATGTAATATTGAACAGAAGTGAAGATGCAACAGAAAAATTGGTTTCTTTTGCAGAAACAGTACAGGCGAAAGGAAAAGAAATTAAAAAAGATGATGTATGGCGTAGTTATAAAGTTGAAGAAAGACTAAAACATGCATTGGTAAATGGTATTACTGATTATATAGATGCAGATACAGAGGAAGCCAGAATAATGTACCCCAAACCATTAGATGTTATTGAAGGACCATTAATGGCAGGTATGAATGTGGTGGGCGATTTATTTGGCAGTGGTAAAATGTTTTTGCCACAGGTAGTAAAAAGTGCCAGAGTAATGAAAAAAAGTGTGGCTTACCTATTCCCTTTTATTGAAGCTGAAAAAGAAGAAAGAAGATTAGCCCATATTAAAGCCGGTACGTTTAATGAAGAAAATGCAGGTGCTGCAAAAATTCTAATGGCTACAGTAAAAGGTGATGTGCATGATATTGGTAAAAACATTGTGGGTGTGGTATTAGGTTGTAACGGATATGATGTTATAGATTTAGGTGTTATGGTACCGGCAGATAAAATATTAGATGCTGCTATACAACATAATGTAGATATAATAGGCTTGAGTGGATTAATAACCCCTTCGCTGGATGAGATGGTACATGTGGCAAAAGAAATGAAACGTAGGGGCATGAAACAACCCTTAATGATAGGCGGTGCTACAACAAGCAGAATGCACACTGCAGTAAAAATAGCCCCCTACTATAACGAAGGTGTGGTATATGTTTTAGATGCCAGCCGTAGTGTAACAGTAACGGGAAATTTGCTTAATAAAGAACAAAAAGAAACTTTCTTAAATCATATTAACGAAGAATATCTTCAGCTTAAAAAAGATTTTGAGAACAAAAAAACAAGTAAACAATATCTTCCTTTTAATGAAGCCCAAATTAATGCTGTAAAAATAGATTGGATAGATTATACACCACCAAAACCCGAACAAATGGGTGTTATAACATTTACCGACTATGACTTGGCAACAATTCGTAAATATATAGATTGGACGCCATTCTTTATTGCCTGGGAAATGAAAGGCAAATATCCGGATATATTAACCGATATACATTATGGTGCAGAAGCAACAAAATTATTTAATGATGCTAATGAACTTCTGGATAAAGTAATTAACGATAAATGGTTAACAGCCAAAGGAGTAATAGGATTTTGGGAGACTGATAAAATTGCCCCCGATACCATAATTCTAAAAGATGAAAATGGTAATGTGATAAATAGACTGGAAATGTTGAGACAACAAATTAAAAAAGTTGCAGGACAACCCAATTTTTCATTGGCAGATTTTATCTCCCCCGATTCAAAAGATTATATGGGTGCATTTGCTGTTACAATACACGGTATAGAAAAACACTTGGATAAATTTGTTGCCGACCACGATGACTATCATAAAATTATGTTGCAAGCAATTGCAGACCGTTTAGCGGAAGCATTTGCGGAAGTATTACATAAAAGAGTAAGAACAGAATTTTGGGGATATGCCAAAAATGAAGATATTCAATTATCTGAATTAATACACGAGAACTACCAAGGTATTCGTCCTGCCCCAGGCTATCCAGCTTGTCCCGACCATACCGAAAAATATAAATTATTCAGTCTTTTAAATGTTACTGAAAATATCGGCATTCAACTTACCGAATCTTTAGCTATGTACCCGGCATCATCTGTTTGTGGTTGGTATTTAAGCCATCCAAAGAGTGCTTATTTTGGTATTGGTAAAATATTACAAGACCAATTAGAAAATTATACCCAGAGAAAAGAATACACTATTGAAGAAATGACTAAATGGTTATCTCCAATTTTGGATTGAAAATAAAATTTCTATTTATTTTATGCAAAAAATAATATTTGACGATTTAGGTATCATTTCTTATGATTCTGCTTGGGAATATCAAGAAAAACTAATGGCTGAAAATCTAAAATTAAAACGCGATTGGTATGACACTCCTGAAACTTTAAGAGCTATGAATACAGGTACACAACACCATTTACTTTTTTGCGAACATCCGCATGTATATACTTTAGGCAAAAGTGGGCATATAGAAAATCTTTTAATAAATAATGAAAGGCTTAAAGAACTTAATGTTTCCTTTTTTAAAACAAACCGTGGTGGTGATATTACCTACCATGGTCTCGGACAGATTGTAGGCTACCCTATTCTTGATTTAGAATATTTTAAAACTGATTTAGGGGTTTATATGCGTAACTTAGAAGAAGTAATGATTAGAATGTTGGCTTATTTCGATATTAAAGGCGAAAGACTTCCCGGTGCAACAGGCGTATGGCTTAATGCAGATTCTACAAATAAAGCGCGTAAGATATGTGCTATGGGTGTTAGGTGTAGCAGATGGGTTACTATGCATGGTTTTGCATTAAATGTAAATACAGACCTTAAATATTTTGATTACATAGTTCCTTGTGGTATTACAGATAAAAGTGTTACATCTATGCAAAAAGAATTAGGACATTTTATTGACGAACAAAAAGTGAAAGAAATTCTTATAACAGAATTTGGCAATGTTTTTAATGCAGAAATAGTAATGAAAAAAAAATCAATATTATCAGAATAAAATAACATTGAAATTTTTAGGAAAATTATATATATTATTGTAATTTTGAAACTCTATACTAATAGTTAAATTTTTAATTGGCAAAAAAAGAAATAAAATATTATTGGGGTGAACAAACATTGTTCATTGACTTGGGCAATAGAATTAATTTGCGCATTAAAGTACTCTATTTTTGCGAATTTATTCTAACATCTTTTTTAGCTACAATATTCCTTATTAAATCAATACCATTAAAAGCAAGCTTTTTTCATTTAGCTTATTCATTAGGTGCATCTTTTTTATATTTATTAGCAGCAAGGCGTTTTATTAAAAGAATATTTTTAAAAGAAAGCCTTTTGTTAGATGCAAATTCTTTAACGATTGCGAAAAAATCATTGTTTTCAAATAACATAAAAAGATATTATTGGTGGAATATCGGCACACTGCACTATGAAGGTAAAATAGAAAAAACAGACCACCCATTAAAAGGAAAAAGTTTTGATTATTTGGGCTTCGAAACACAAGAACATCTTATACAAAGCCTGCACCATAGTGGTAATTTATACTTTGATACTATTGCAGGCAGAGTCTATTTTGCATCTGGGGTCTATTCTTGGGATGCAGAAGAAATGGTACAGATGATGAAATTATTTACAGGAACTAAATTAAAATTAGGTCCTGAATGGGAACAAATGTTACAAGAACAAGAATTTGATGATGGTAAGCAAATATTATAAATTAGTATCTATTCTATTCTATATTAAAGTAGCCTCTTTCTAACTCCAGACCATCTTTTTTTAATAAAAACATATATACTCCGCTATTTCTAAAATTTCGTTTATCCATTAGTATTTTAGTAGAATTAAATTTAACAATGTCATATATTTTTTGTTTATTTTCATTGTAAAGTTTCATTGAATATATATGACTATTTATATCTTCCGGCAAATTAATATTTATTTCACCATCGGTATCTGTAATAAGATAACATGGTATAATATACTGGGAAGGGTTTACACATATAGTATCGATAAAATTTACGGCTATTCTGCTTTCATATTTTATAATTAGATTATTTTTTACATTATTACCAACTAAACGCTGTTTATTTAGAGTATCCGGTGTGGGTGTTATTTGTTTTTGTGTATATTTCTGTTCCTTACTATTAAAATCCGATTCTTTCTTAAAATTACTTTCTAAATGTAGGATAGTGGTAGTATCATTTTTTAATAAATTTTCTACAAAATTAATTCCAATCATATTGCTTGTCCATTTAATAGAAGTATTAAACTCTAAAGTAACCTTATAAAAATTTCTACCAATTATAGGATTTTCGTCTATATATGATTGAAATCCTTGTTCAGTTTTTTTTACATAACCAATTATTGTATAATTCGAAGTGCTGTCAATAGAATGTTTAACAGCAATACTTTTAACACTGTCAAATTTGCAAAACCATACTAATTTCACATTATCATTTTCAATAATTGCATTAATATTAGGCAAAGCTGGTTGAGCTTCTGTTTTATTTATTAGGAAGAATAAAAAAGATATTATTAATATATATTTAGCAGACAACCTCAAAATCATATTCAAACCTAATAATAATTTCATTAAATGAAAATAGAATTTCATTTTTAATACAAATAGTTTCTTTAATAAACATTATTTACATATTTAATCTTCTATTGTTTAACCCTTATCTTTGCATAATGGAACTAAATTCACTAACAGCTATTAGCCCTATAGATGGTCGTTATCGTACCCAACTTGCTACTTTATCTCCTTATTTTTCAGAGTTTGGTTTAATAAGATACCGTGTATTAGTAGAAATTGAATATCTATTGTTCCTTGCAGAGCATAAAATCATCCATCTGCCTGCAAAATTAAAGCCTGCAAAATTAAGAGACGTATATAATAATTTTACTGAAGAAGATGCTCTCATTATAAAGAACACAGAAAAAACTACCAATCATGATGTAAAAGCTGTGGAATATTTTTTAAAAGATAAATTAATTGCTTTAGATGCCGTTGATGTTGTAGAATGGATACATTTCGGCTTAACATCTCAAGACATTAATAATACTGCCATACCGCTTTTATGGAAAGATGCATTAGAAAATGAATATTTACCACATATAGGTAAATTATTGACCCTAATATATAATAAAGCACAGCAATGGAAAGGCATACCTATGTTAGCACATACGCATGGGCAATCGGCAACGCCAACTACTGTTGGTAAAGAATTTATGGTGTTTCACGAAAGAATAAATGCACAACTAAATTTAATTCTGCAAATCCCTGCATCGGGAAAATTTGGTGGGGCTACCGGTAATTTTAATGCACATTATGTAGCATTTAATCATATTGACTGGGAAAAATTCGGAGATGATTTTTTAGAAAAAAAATTAGGTTTAACGCGTTTAAAATATACTACACAGATAGAACATTACGATAATTTTGCTGCTCAATTTGATACATTAAAAAGAATAAATACAATTTTAATAGATTTTTGTAGAGATATGTGGCAATATGTTTCTATGGAATATTTTAAACAAAAAATAAAAGAAGGTGAAATTGGCTCTAGTGCAATGCCTCACAAAGTAAACCCTATTGACTTTGAAAATGCTGAAGGTAATTTAGGTATAGCAAATGCCTTATATGAACACTTTAGTGCCAAATTACCAATAAGCAGACTACAAAGAGACCTTACCGATAGTACAGTTTTGCGTAATATAGGTGTTCCTTTTGCACATAGCTTTTTAGCTTTACGCTCTATAGATAAAGGACTTAATAAAATTGTAATAAACATAAGTAAAATTGAAAAAGAGTTAAACAGTAACTGGGCTATTATTGCAGAGGCAATACAAACAATTTTACGGAGAGAAAACTACCCTAAACCTTATGAAGCGTTAAAAGAATTGACTAGGGGGA
>CAIWXG010000150.1 GCA_903916555.1 uncultured Bacteroidota bacterium | reverse complement strand
GCGTCAACAATGATTTTGTTTCATCAGTAGAGACCTTCTTAGCAGCTTCATAGTCCATGTGATAAAAAGCGGTAAGCCAAGTGTTGGCAATACTTTTAGGAGAATCTCCTCTATTACAGCCAACAAACATGCTGCCGGCAATCAACAACGCCATAATGGGCAATATTATTTTTTTCATACTATTATATTGTTAAGGCACAAAGGTATTATTTAAATTTAGTTTGCCAAATAATATTGGCGTGATTGTTTAAAAACAGGTTGTCAATACCTACAAAAGTGCAACCCAATAAAGTAGTAGTCTTTATATATCCGGTATCATTCATTGCTTTGTTTAATGCCTTATAAACAAACTCGGCACAATACAATTTGTCATCGGTTTTGAGGTCAAACTGCAAATCGAATTTTGGTTTTTTATTATAATATTCTATTACTATATTTTCAAGTTGGTTAATACATTGCAGATTAAAGTCGTACTGAATTATTGCCAATGCTAAATTGTGTTTGGGAGAGAAAAAGAAATTTGCAGAATCTCTGCGCAAAATCTCATCAGGATTATCTTCTCCACCAATACTATGATAGACAAATGGATAGCCATTTTCGATAAAAACAATACCACAATGAGAAAAAGATTTATTCTTTTGGTTCAACTGTGCCAGCAAATAGCTGTCTGCCCCTTGCCCCATACGCAATACAATATAGCCTGATTTTAAAAGAGAGACTGCAGTATCTACAGCTTTTATATTATATTCTTCTACAGATTTTAAAACAACAGAATCTATAATATAACTAGTTGCTGGCTTATTATTAATAAAAACTTTTAATAAAAATGCTGCTGCTGTTAGAAGTAAGCCACCTAATATAAAAGCTATCAGTACTTTTCTTACTTTTGACATACAAATATAAACATCACTACTTTAAATTATGCATTGCAAAATTAGTTAAGTATGTGCAGGATTATTGTAATGATAGTGCAACATTAATAATACAAATTACATTATTAATGTTGCACTATGAATAGCTTATATTGTTTAATAAGTATTGATGTATAAAAACACTGTACTATCAAACATTGAATCTAAAATGCATAACATCACCATCATTTACAACATATTCTTTACCTTCTATCCTCAATCTTCCGTTTTCGCGGCAGGCTGCTTCACTTTTATATTGTACAAAATCATTGTAAGAAATTACTTCTGCTTTAATAAAACCCTTTTCAAAATCAGTATGTATTACACTTGCTGCTTGCGGAGCCTTCCATCCTCTATGAATTGTCCATGCTCTTACCTCCTGCACACCTGCTGTAAAATAAGTTATTAGATTAAGCAATTGATATGCACTTCTAATAAGACGGTTTAGTCCGGGTTCAGTAAGACCATATTCACTAAAAAACATTTCTTTGTCTTCTTTGGTTTCCAGTTCAGATATTTGAGCTTCAATAGAATTGTTCATTACAATTACCTGAGCTCCTTCCTCTTTTGCCACTTTGACTAAAATATCAGAAAATTTATTACCGGTCAGTAACGCTGCTTCATCTACATTGGCTACATATAATACCGGCTTATCTGTGAGTAAAAACAAATCTGCAATTGCCTCGCGGTCTTCACCCTCTAATCTCAAAGCTCTAATGTTTTTACCTTCGGACAAATGAGCCAGGC
>CAIWXG010000149.1 GCA_903916555.1 uncultured Bacteroidota bacterium | reverse complement strand
CCCTTTACCATCAATAGGTTCGCCAAGTGTATTTACCACACGGCCTACCATGCCTTCGCCCACTTTTATAGATGCGATTTTACTGGTGCGTTTTACTTTGTCGCCTTCGCGAATATTGCCGTAATCACCCATTAATACCACACCTACATTATCTTCTTCAAGGTTTAAGGCTATTGCTTTTACTCCGTTTTCAAACTCTACAAGCTCTCCTTGACGAACGCCTGTAAGACCATATACACGGGCAATACCATCGCTTATCATTAATACCGTACCAACCTCTTCTAAGGTTGCAGCACTATCAACATTACTAAGCTGCTGCCGTAATATTGCTGAAATTTCATCCGGTTTAATATTAACCATATTACTAATTGTTAAATGTTATTTTTATTTTTTACTGTTTCTTTTTATTGTAAATAATCACTATTTCTGTGTTTTAAAGAAATAGTAATTATATTTTACTCACATAACTATAATCTACTATTTTAGATTTTATATCAGCAAGGCTCTTTTTCACACTTGCATCAAATAGCTTATCTTCAACTTGCAATACAAAACCACCAATAAGCGATTCATCAACTTCAGATGATAAATTAATAGTATCATTAGGTAAAAATGTAGCTACTTTGCTTAATATCGCCTTTTTTGTTGCTTCATCGAGCGGGGTAGCTGTTTTTAATTTTACAAGTTTAATGTGCTTTAATTCATTGTATTGGCTGATAAAAGCACCTGCAATTTCAGGTAAATTAGATTCACGACCTTTTGTAACTAAAAGATTGATAAATCCGAATGAAATTTCATTAATGCGTGTTTTAAATATAGCATTAAGAATACTTACTTTTTTTGTACTGCTAATTATTGGGCTACATAACATATTCACAAAATCGGGGTTGCCGCAACATACAGTATCAATAAGTTTCATGTCGCCAAGCGTATCATCTAAACTATTTTTTTCAATAGTCAGATCTAACAGAGATTTTGCATATCGTGTTGCAAGACGTGGATTTCGCATTCTATAATAAAAAATATATAATAAAAAATACTACAAATAAATTTATCTTATTAAGATAAATTATTTTAGTTCATTCTAATGTTATTAGCCATCATTTCAATATAAGCATCTTGCCCATCTGTAGAACTTAATTGCTTACGCAATATTTTTTCTGCAACTTCAATTGCAAGTGTACCTATTTCGTTCTTTACCTCAGTAAGAGCCGCCATTTTTTGTTGTTGAATCTGTTGTTGAGCTTCAATAACTATTTTATTAGCTTCTACTTTTGCTTGTTCTTTAGCTTCATTTACAATACGGTCTTTCATTTCTTTAGCTTCTTTAAGCATAATAGTGCGTTCTTCGCGTGCTTGAGCCATTAAATTCTCATTATCGGCTTGTAATTGTTTCATTTCTTTTTGCACTTTTTCAGCAATAGAAATAGAATCGGCAATGCCTTTTTCGCGTTCACCTAATGAGTTAAGAATAGGTTCCCACGCGTATTTACCTAATATTGCAAATACAGCTATAAAGGCAATTAACGTCCAGAAGAATAACCCAAATTCCGGGGTAAGTAAATCCATTGTTTTTTATTTTTATTTATTTAATAATTTAAGTTTAAAAAATAACTGCATTTGCTGCCCTCTGCTTTAAATGCAGTTATTTAGCTTTTTACTACTTACTTAACGAAGATTGCTAAGATACCTGCAATTACTGCAAATAGCGCAACACCTTCAATAAAGGCAGCAGTCAATATCATGTTAGAACGGATGTCGCCGGAAGCTTCGGGTTGGCGTGCTATTGCTTCAACAGCACCTTTACCTATCTGACCGATACCTACACCTGCACCTAATGCAGCAATACCTGCACCTATAGCACCACCTGCTTTTGCTAGGTCGCCTACTAACATAATTGTGTTCATTAATACTGACATAATATATGGATTTTGAATTAAAAAAAACTACTATTTTGATTTATTTTCTATTGCATGTGCATTACTTTCAATAGCAGTATGGCTGCCATGGTTGTCTGCTGCATGCTCATGCGATTCTTCTATTGCTTGCCCTAAAAATACCGCTGTTAAGTTAGCAAATATAAATGCTTGTATTGCTGCAACAAGCAACTCTAACATAAACATAAATATTGAAAAAGCTAATGAAACCGGTACAAAACCCCAACCTGCAAATACATTTAACATTCCAAATATGAATATCATACATATTACACTCAATATAACTATATGCCCTGCTAACATGTTTGCAAAAAGACGTATCATTAAGGCTACCGGCTTTATTATTAAAGACATAACTTCAATTAATACAAGCAAGCATTTTACCAAAAACGGTACATTAGGCGGATTTAATAAGTGCGACCAAAAATATTTACTACTGTTTGCCATCATTACAACAAAAGTAATAAGTGCCAAACAGGCTGTTACTGCTATATTACCTGTAAAATTTGCTCCACCGGGTAACAATCCCAATAAATTATTAATCCAAATAAAGAAGAATATAGTTAATAGAAAAGGAGTGAATTTTAAATACTTTTTACCTAAATTAGGTTTTGCAACCTCATCTCTAATAAAAACAACTACTACTTCAACAAAATTTTGAAAGCCTTTCGGTGCTGCAACAGTACCTATTTTATATTTTTTAGCAGCCGTAAGCATTACCCATAATAACAGGGTAATACCTATTAGCATAGAAAGAGTATTTTTAGTTATAGATAAATCCATAACTGGTTTACCATCTTCTGCAACCACTTTTTCTTTCATTTTTTTCTCTAAGTGAAACTTTGTTCCATTACTTTCATACGAATTACTGAAACTTGAATCTCCGCCTACGTTTTGCCATTCTTCAAAATGGTTAGATAGGAAAAAGAAAAATCCTTTATCGGGTTGATAAACAATAATAGGCAATGGTATAGCTACGGGTATTTCTTTCTTAGTATCATTTTTTACAATAGTAAATAAATGCCATGAATGAGAATCAGAAACGTGACCGAATACTAATTCAGTAATATTTATTCCCTTTTTTTCCTCTTTACCTTCTTCTTTATTCTCAATCTTTGTTGCATTAAGATTTTCACCGGCAGTACTTGTGCTATTCCCATTTGTTTGTGCAAACAAAAAATTGGATATAGATAGACTGAACGCTAAAATCAAAAATGGTAAGAAACGCCTGTAATTCATTACTGCTTTTTAAATTTTGTGCAAATGTACCAACTTTGTTTCTGAAAAAGTATATTTTTAGTTGAAAAAGTATCTAATTTTAGGTGGAAAAATACTTTTTTTAGCTTTTTTTATTTTTAAAAGAATAAATAGTTTACTTTTTTAATTCTAATTTGCCTTTAATACTATAAAATATATTTATTTAATATGCATAAACGTCAATTTGAAACCAATAAAATAGTTATCAATGATACCTTTATTATCAATGGTAATTATTTATTTTTAGATTTGCACCATGTACACCCTGAAGAAAAGTCTAGGGCAGCATTTTTTACACGATGAGAATGTATGCAAAAAAATAGTCAATTCACTCCACTTTCAAAAAGGAATGAATTTATTGGAGGTTGGTCCCGGAGGCGGTGCTTTGACGAAATACTTACTTGCAATAGATGATATAAATTTTAAAGCTATAGAAATAGATGTAGAAAAAGTAAATTTCCTAAATAGTACTTATCCCCAAATAAAAGGGAAGTTGATTACTGATGATATTTTGAAAGCAGATTTACCATTTGAACAAGGATTTACTATTATTGGAAATTTTCCATATAATATATCTTCGCAAATATTGTTTAAAATTTTAGATTGGGAGCCACAGGTTCTATCTGTTACCGGCATGTTTCAAAAAGAAGTGGCACAACGTATTGCCAGTGGCCCCGGTAGTAAAGTTTATGGAATACTTAGTGTTTTAATGCAAGCCTTTTTTAAGGTAGAATACTTGTTTGATGTAAATGAAAATTGCTTTACACCCCCTCCAAAAGTAAAAAGTGGGGTATTGTTATTTACTAATCTTGCCAATCCCTACCATATACATAATAAGAAACGTTTTATTTTGCTTGTAAAAACAGCATTTAACCAAAGACGTAAAACGCTAAGAAATGCACTAAAAAGCATATTGCCTCTCGGTGCCGAATTAGGACCATTAATGGACAAAAGAGCAGAACAACTTTCGGTAGCAGATTTTGTAGATTTACATAGGCAATATAATAATGAAAAATAATATGCGGAAAGTATTAATTGCAGCACCGGTACATCATATATTAATAGACGGATTGATAGCTCGCGGTTATCAATGTTTAGTTCGCGAGGATATTAAACAGGAATCTGCATTGGAGCTAATAAAGGATTGTGAGGGTGTAATTACATCTACCAGAATACAATTGAACAAAGAATTATTGCTTACCGCACCCTTATTAAAATGGATAGGCAGAATGGGGTCGGGTTTGGAAGTTATTGATACTGATTTTGCTACTGAAAGTGGTATTAACTATTATAGTAGTCCGGAGGGTAATTGTAATGCTGTTGGCGAGCATGCCATGGGTATGTTATTGTCGCTGATACATAAAATAACTTGGAGCCATAATGAACTAATAAGCGGAATATGGGAAAGGGAGAAAAATAGAGGGATAGAGCTCGAGGGCAGAACTATAGGCATTATTGGGTTTGGGCATACAGGAAGAGCATTTGCAAAGAAACTTACTGGGTTTGATGCCAGAATATTGGCTTATGATAAAAAGGAAATTGAAAATCTACCAAATAATGTAATAGCATGCACTAATTTAGATGCTATTTTTGAAGAGGCAGAAATTGTTAGTTTCCATGTGCCTTTACAAACTGATACCTTCTATTACTTTGACAGCGAGTTTGTTTCTAAAATGAAACATCCATTTATATTATTAAATACATCGCGAGGAAAGGTGGTTGACTTAATAGCTGTCTATAACGGATTAGAACAGGGTAAAATTACAGGGGTTTGTTTAGATGTGTTTGAAGAAGAACCTATAAAACTATTAGTAGGTGAAAGAAAGGCAATTTTAGAAAAGATTATTTTGCGTTCTAATGTAATTGCTACATCGCATATTGCAGGTTATACACACGAAGCATTATATAAAATGAGTAAAATTTTATTAAATAAAATTTTTGAAACTAAAGAATAGAATTTTAGCTTGGGAAAAGTGATGATTTTATAAATGGCAAAAAAATAGTTTTAACTTTCCCCCAAGATTTCTACTTCATAACTCGTCTATTATAGACATAGGGTGTAAAAACAGCTTAAAAAGGATGAAAAAGACAGAATGTGGAAAAGTTTTTTAGAAAAAAGTAAAAATAAATTTGCCAAGTCTGAAATAATTAACTGTTTTTTTTACCTTTACGCTTCATTTGCTAATAATTATTTAATATTGGATATGACAAGTAAACTACGTTATCTTTTTTTATTGATTTTAATTGGGGTATCGGGCAGCACTTTTGCCCAAGGAATCTATGGTAAAGTTATAGATTTAAAAAAGAAAGAACCCGTAATTGGTGCGGTTATCAGAGCCATACAAGGTGGTATTATTAAAGGTGGTGCCGTAACCGATGAAGATGGTAAGTATGAAATAAAACCGTTGGAATCAGGCTACTACGATTTATTATTGACCCATGGTAGTTATGACTCTACAATGGAAACAAAAATTTCTGTTGCCCCGGATCAAGATGTGCCTGTTGATTTTAAATTAGAGGTAAAGGTAAATGAACTGAAAGGTTTTACCGTAAAAAGCCATATTGTACCATTAATTGGTAATTCAGGTAAAAAAATTGAAGGAGCACAAATAGCACAGATGCCCACTACGCAAGTAAATGACGTGGTTGCATCTGCTACCAGTGTTTATCAAGCGCAACGCGGTGGCTCTGTTAATATTGGCGGTGCCCGTGCCTTTGGTACTCTTTATATTATAGACGGGGTGCAGGTACAGGGTAATGTGGGTATTGATATGTCGCAAGGTTCTGTTGAAATGATTGAAGTATTATCAGACGGTGTGCCTGCTAAATATGGAGACTTCTCCGGTGGGGTGGTAAACATTACATCAAGAGGTGTTGCCAAAAAATTTGTTGGCGATTTAAAACTACAACATTCCATTGATGGTTATAATAATAATTTAGTTTCTTTTTCTGTTGCAGGTCCATTGTTAAAAATGGCTGATAAAGGAGATTCTACGCATACTAAAAAACCGGTAATGGGTTATGCATTAAGTGGAGACTATTATTATGATAATAATAGGTATCCTACTTATTACGACCAATATGTGGTGAAACCGGATGTATTAAGCAAATTGCAAAAAAGCCCTTTACAGGCTGGTTTTGATAATAGTGGTAATGGGGTATTTCGTAACTCATCAGATTATGTTACAATGAACGATTTATCGCAATCGAAAATACCACAACATAATAAAACTAAAGAAGGCCGTTTGAACGGGAAAGTGGATTGGCAACCTGTTGATGGGATACATATAGTGGGTGGTGTTAATTTTGATTATGTGAGAGGTGATTATTATGGACAAAACAGAATGTTTAATCCGGAAGCTACACCTTATCAAAATGATATTACAACAAGAGCCTATTTAAGATTAACACAGAAATTTGGTAAATCTATGGATACCAGCCATGGAAGTATTATTTCTAATGCCTTCTATACAATACAAGCCGATTATCAAAGAGAAAATATTGTTAGACAAGACCCTATATTTAAAAATGATTTTTTTAAATATGCTTATCTAGGTAAATTTGATATTAGCCGCAAAGACTTCTATTTTCAAGGTAAAGACTCTGCGTCCCAAAATACTACTGCTATACTTTATGCTGGTAGTCAACCAACTGTAATAAAATATACTCCATCAAATATAAATCCTTTATTAAGTAATTACACTACACAATTATTTAATGATTTAGCAATAAGCGGTACGAATATAAATTTCTTAAGAACCATACAGTCTTTGAATGGTTTAGTAAACGGTGATGAACCACAATATACTTATGGTTTATTTTATAGCCCGGGTACAACTCAAACCTATTCTTTAGATTATAATAGTAATCAATATGCATTGAATGTAGATGCCTCTTTTGATTTAAAAATAGGAAAATTGAAACATGCTATTGAGTTTGGTTTATATTATCAACAAAGAGTTATTAAGGAATATATTATTACTCCGAATTTAAATGGTACAGGTACATCCTCAATATGGAACTTAATGAGACAAAGTGTAAGTTCAATAGATAATGGTAATTTGGTACTTGATAAAGCACACCCAATTTATAAGAGTGGAGGAAAAACATATACTTATAATGATTGGCTGAACAAGAAATTCTTATTGAGTTCAACAGATACAGTTGTTTATAATTACGCAAATAACGGAAGTTCTACTTTTGACAAAAATATAAGAAAAAAATTAAATTTATCATCAACACAAGATATTAACATTGATAACTTAGACCCAAATACTTTTTCTTTAAATATGTTCTCTGCTGATGAATTATTGAACAGTGGACACTCATTTGTAAATTACTACGGTTATAATTACGATGGTACACAACAAACAGGAACAGTGAACTTTAATGATTTCTGGACTGCAAAAGATGCAAATGGTAATTATACAAGACCTATTTCTGCATTTACACCTAACTATATTGGTGGTTATATTTTGGATAAATTTAGATTTGAAGATTTAAGCTTTAATATAGGTGTTCGTATTGAACGTTATTCTGCAAATAATAAAGTGTTGATAGACCCCTATTCTGAGTATCCTGAAAAATCATTAAGTCAAGTTAGTGGTACTCAAAATACTTTAAATGGAGGTACGCACCCCGGCAATATGGGTAGTAACTACATAGTATATGTTGATGATAACAATTCTGCGTCTCCAAGCATTATTGGTTATAGAAATGGCAATAACTGGTACGACCCAAAAGGTAAATTTATTGAAGACCCGGGAGTTTTAAGACAATATTCAAATGGTCGCGACCCTCAACCTTATTTGCAAAACTCTAATTCTAAAATTACAGATACTTCATTTAACCCTAATTTGTCT
>CAIWXG010000148.1 GCA_903916555.1 uncultured Bacteroidota bacterium | reverse complement strand
CACCATTTTCTCTGCAATAAAAGGATGAACCATTGATTGTAAATTATAAGCAAAAATAGAGAAAATAATTATTATAAAAGCAAAAAGAAACCGAGCGATGACCGCTCAGTTTCTCCACTCTTTCCCAAGAGGTAGTCCCGGCTGGATTCGAACCAGAACAAACAGTACCAAAAACTGTTGTGCTACCGTTACACCACAGGACTATCGGTGTATTTTGGGAGTGCAAAAGTAATTATTGTTTTTTAATCCCCAAAATATTTTTTAAAATGTTTTCCACATATTGTTGATAATATATTTTATTATCTGTTCTCCTTTCTAAAATTACAACAAAAACATTCACCTTTTTAGCTTAGGTTTGCAATGCATTCCTATATTTTAAGGGAACTACTTATGTCTTCTGCGGCTAATCCGCGTTCTTTTATCGTCATTTTTATTTTTATAGGCGCTGCGTCTATAATATTGCTACGTTTATTATTTCTTCAGAATTTTGAACCTAAATACAAAATTCTGGCTAATGACATAGCCATCTATAAAAAGGTTGTTTACCCCCCTCGGGGTATCATATTAGACCGTAAAGGTAAAAAAATGTTATCTAATACCTTGGTTTACGATTTAATGGTTACACCAAAAAATATAATTAAATTAGATACTAATCAGTTTTGCAATTCCTTAGATATTGATAAGCCTACATTTATTTCTATTTTGAAACGGGTAAGCTTACAAAACATAGATGTACGTCAAAGTCCGTTTATGGAGCAGCTAAGCCAAGAGCAGACAGCAAAATTCCAAGAAAATGCTTATATGTTTTCCGGTTTCGAATTGGTGGAGCGTAACATAAGAGAGTATCAAAATGAGTGTGCCGGTATTGTATTGGGTTATATTGGCGAGGTATCGCCGGAAATGCTTAGGAAATCGAGATATTCATCTTATAGGCAAGGCGACTATGCGGGGCTTAGTGGTATGGAACTGCAATATGAAGAGGTACTGCGAGGGCAGCGTGGAGTACACTATTTAGAACGCGATAAATTTAATCGTCCCCGCGACCCTTATCGAGGTGGTATGCTCGATAGTATGGAAGTATCTGGTAAGTCGTTAGAATTGTATCTTGATGCTGATTTACAAGCCTATGCCGAGAAATTGATGCAAAATAAAATAGGCAGTGTTGTAGCAATAGATCCTAAAACGGGTGGTATTTTAGCCATGGTAAGCAGCCCTACTTATAATCCTAATTTGTTGCGGGGTAGGGAGCGGGCTAAGAATTATTCGCTGCTTTACCGCGAGGCAACTCGCCCATTATTCAACCGAGCCATACAGGCTGCCTACCAGCCCGGTTCTACAATAAAGCCTATGACGGGTTTGGTGGCATTAAGTGTGGGGGCTATCACACCCTCTTTCGGGTTGGGTTGTTCGGGCGGGTATAATTTTTGTGGTAGGCACATAGCTTGCGAGCATACCGATGCAGGCCACGCAGCTAATTTCCGTTTGGCACTGGCACATTCATGTAATTCTTATTTTTGTCATATTTTTAGACTTACAGTAGATTCAAAGAAATTTGATGATGTAAAAGTGGGCTTACAGGCTTGGCACGATTATTTTTATGCATTTGGTTACGGGCATCCCACCGGTGTAGATATACCATTTGAGGGCAAGGGCTTATTGCCCGATTCTGCCTACTATAATGAGCGGTATAATAATGTATGGAATTCTTGTACAATAGTATTTGTAGGCATGGGGCAGGGCGAGCTTGCACTAACACCCTTACAGATGGCCAACGGTATGTGTATTGTTGCTAATAAAGGTTATTATTATATTCCCCATTTTGTAAAATCTATTGGTGGCAATGCTAACGATGCGATATTGGCTAAATATAAATTAAAGAAAACAGTATTAAATGTGCCTGATTCTACCTTTAATATTGTGCAGCAAGCTATGCAAGATGTAGTAGAAAGCGGCACGGCAGCAGGTGTAAAGTTAGATGGTGTAAGTATATGTGCAAAAACCGGTACGGCAGAAAATAAGGCTGTTGTAAATGGCAATGTTATTAAAATGCAGAATCACTCCATGTTTGTGGCATTTGCTCCGCGAGAAAATCCTCAGATTGCTATTGCAGTAGTTATTGAAAACGCAGGGTATGGTGCTACATGGGCAGGCCCAATAGCAAGTTTGATGATAGAAAAATATTTAAATGATTCTATATCTACCAAAAGGCAAGTAATGCAAGAAAAAATGTTTGATGCACATTTGGTTAACAAATATGTTTACTCTATCGATTCTGTAAGCAGAATACATGATGCCGAGAATGATAAAATAAGAAGGGAAAGAAGGCGTGTTGCAGATAGCACAGGTAAGGTAATGGATTCTATGAAGATGTATAAATGGGTTGATTATTTAAGACAAGAAAAGAACTAAAATAAGAATATGAGCTTTGTAAAAAAACCTTTGTTTTTAAGAATAGACGGCATAATAATATTATTATATGTTATGCTGGTAACTATAGGTTTGCTTGCAGTCTATTCTGTAGAATACCGTTCTACCGACCCTACATTTTTTATGATGAATAAAAGCTACATGAAACAATTAATATGGTTCGGATATGCACTAATAATAGGCATGTTGATATTAATGACTGATAGTAAGTTTTTTTCGTCTTTTGCATTTCTTTTTTATACAGCAGGTTTGTTTATATTGCTAATAACAATATTTGCAGGTGTACAAGTAAAAGGTTCGCGGTCGTGGTTAGGTATCGGTTCGTTTCGGTTTCAGCCGGCAGAGGTATGTAAGTTATTTACTGCATTGGCACTTGCGAAATACTTGTCTATGCCCGAAACCAATTTTAAAAAATTAAGAAGCCGTTTAATAGCTTTCGTAATTATACAATTACCGGTAATCTTTATTTTAGCTCAAAAGGAAACAGGGTTGGCATTGGTATATTACTGTTTTATATTAGCAATGTATAGAGAAGGCTTGCCTAATACAATATTAGTAATTGTTTTTGCAACTGTGCTATTAGTATTAGGTACATTATTGATAGAAAAAAATACTATATTTTTTATATTAACCGGTATAGCCTTTTTAATAGGCATTATTATTAGAGAAACTTTAAGTAAAAAAATTACTTCGTGGATAATCTTAGTAGGTTGTTGGTTAATATGTATAGGGTTTTCGCAATTTGCAGTACCTTTTGCATTTAAGCATGTATTGCAGAAACATCATATTCAGCGTATATATTCTATGATAGGCAAAGAAGTGCCAAATGAATATGATAACACTACGGCAATTGGTGATGACAAAAAAGAGAACAGTTCGGATTATAATGTATTGCAATCTAAAATCGCTATTGGTTCAGGTGGGTTTTATGGTAAAGGATACTTAAATGGAACATCTACAAAAAATCAATTTGTGCCGGAGCAAAGTACCGATTTTATATTTTGTGCTATAGGAGAGCAGTTTGGATTTGTAGGCAGTTTTATTTTGGTGTTATTGTATATATCTTTATTAATGCGTATTATATTTGTTGCAGAAAGACAACGTTCCTCTTTTTCAAGAATATTTGCTTATTGCGTAGCATCCATTTTGTTTTTTCATTTTGCAGTAAATATATCTATGACAATTGGTTTAGCTCCGGTTATTGGTATTACGCTTCCTTTTTTAAGTTATGGCGGCTCTTCGTTAGTATCTTTCAGCATACTCCTATTTATTTTAATAAGGCTTGATGCCGACAGACAAGTATTGATAAGATAATCAAAAATAGATGGCAAAAATATATCCGTTATCAGAGGGGCAATTTACTGTAGGGCACGATAAACAATTTATTAGATTTAATGAAGAAAAGGAAGAACTTACTGCAAGGAGTATCGGTTCGCTACATGTAGATGTTCAGCCCTTTGTGGTTATTACAGATAGAGATATTCTATTATTAGATACCGGCTTAGGTTTTGCAAACGAAGATAATTTATTACAAATACATCAAAATCTTTTTGATAAAGGTATTGCACCTGAAACAGTAACAAAAGTATTATTGTCTCATTTACATAAAGACCATGCCGGTGGCATTGTTTTTAAAGATGAAGATGGAATCATAAAACCGACATTTTGTAATGCAGTTTATTATATTTATCGCAAAGAAGCAGAGTATGCATTGAAGACAGGACTGCCCTCTTATGTACCTGAAGAAATAGAAGCATTATTACGTTCTAATCAGGTAAAATGGTTAGATGCAGAAGAAGGCTATATAGATAACTATATACATTATAGTCATTCAGGCGCTCATTGCCCTGCACATATTGTTTTCTTAATTGATGACGGTTTTGATAAAGTGTTTTATGGAGGCGATGAAGCACCACAATTAAAACAAATGCTAATTAGGTATATAGCAAAATACGATTTTGATGGTAAAAAAGCAATGCAATTAAGAGAGCAATATGCAGAAAGAGGAAAAAGAGATGGGTGGCAATTTTTATTTTATCATGATTATAAAACGCCTGTTTCTAAAATAAATTAAATTTTTGCATGTATTGGCTGAGCTTGAATGGGTAATTTTTTATTCAATTTATTTCGCGAGCGTAATAAATGCAATAATGACCTAAATTATGCGTTTATTTTTTAATTTTGACACTAATAGACAATATGAAGTTAATAAAACAAGTTTTTTTTGTAATATTTTTATTTAATTTAATAACAAATCCAATTATTGCTGTTGAAAAACCAATAGGTTACTGGACTTCTCTTTTGCCATACAATACTGCATTAGGAGTGGCAACAGACGGGAATTCATTATATACAATATGTAATCAAGCTTTTTTTATTTATTATACCGGCACTCAAAATAATCACATGGAAACCTTTAGTAAGGTTGAAGGGATGTCTGACATTGGGATGAAATGTATTGCCTACGATATTGGTACATCTACTACTGTTTTAGTATATGCAAATGGTAATATAGATTTATATAAAGATAATACTTTCTATAATATACCAGATTTTAAATTGAAATCTATTACGGGAATAAAGCAAGTAAATCAAGTTTTTATAGATAATGGTATTGCCTATATTAGTACCTCAATAGGTATATTAGTAGTAGATTTAAATGCTCATTTAATAACAGAAACCTACCAATTTTCAGCCAATAATCAGATAGAGCCGGTGTCGGGTTTTTCAATGGCAGGTAATTATTTTTATACAATAACTTCAAATGGTCTTTTTAAAGCAGATAAATCAAGCACCCAATTACAAAATTTTCAAATTTGGCAAAATCTTGATACATCAGGGTTTTATAATAGTATTCTAAGCTATAATAGTACTATTTATGTATCTGATATACATAATGTATATAAATTAATTAATGATACTTTGTACAACGTGTTTAGTACTCCACAAAATATTAGACATTTGGATAGTGGTAAAAGTGGTATATTTATTAGTCTGTACGATACACTTGTTGGTGATATAAAAATTCTAAATGACAGTTTAAGAATAATAGATTCTTTTGGATGCCAGAGTAGGTCTAATCAAGTAGTACAACTATTAAATGGTAAAATATATGTTGCAGATACTAATTTTGGATTATGTGAAAAACTAGATAAAAATATTACACCTTACGCCCCTTTCGGTCCTAGTACTGCAAGTTCTTTTGATTTGTATGCAAATAATAAAAACCTTTGGATAGCTCACGGAGGGCATTCTGATGGATTCAGATCAAATAACGATGGTTCTGATTTAAGTAATTATAAGAATGATATTTGGGATAATCACTATCAACTCTGGATATATCCTCCTTTCTACGACTCCATAAACGATATTGTAAGTGTTCTTATTGACGAAAGTGACAGTACACTTTATGCAGGTTCTTTTGGAAGCTATGGAATTGGTGGTGTTGCTGAAATAAAAACGAATGGCACATGTAAAATATACAAACAAAATACATTTGATGTTAGTAAAATTAATGGTGGATATTGTGTAGCAGGGTTGGCATTAGATAATGAAAATAATTTATGGGTTTCATTATTCGGCTCTACGCATGAACTTTGTATAAAAGAAAAAAGCACGCAAAATTGGTATAGTTATAGTGTAAACATTCCAAGGGCATTTCCTTTTAGTGGTGGGCAGATAACGGTAGATGATTATGCACAAGCTTGGTATATAGCTTCTAATGGTGGCGGAGTAATAGGGTATAGTACCAATGGAACTTTTAGCAATGCTAGTGATGATGCAAGTTATCATTTAACTACCGGTGTGGGTTATGGTAATTTGCCAAGTAATAATGCAATATGCATAACAAAAGATAAATCGGGAGATATTTGGGTAGGTACAGATAATGGAATTGGAATTATATATGGTTCGTCAAATTGTATTATTAACCATTGTGATGCAGTAATACCAATTGTACAATATGACCAGTTTGCCGGTTATTTATTTGCCGGTGAAAATGTTCGTACTATTGCAGTTGACGGAGCTAATCGCAAATGGGTAGGTACAGACAATGGTGTTTGGCTTTTATCATCAGATGCAGGTAAAATAATATATAGGTTCACTAAGGATAACAGTCCATTACCTTCTAATCATATACAAAAAATAACAGTAGATAAAATTACAGGTGATGTTTATATGGGTACGGAATCAGGCTTAATATGTTATCGTAGCACAGCAACAGAGGGTGGGGTAGATAGCCAAAACGAACTAATTTTTCCGAATCCGGTTCCGGTAGGTTATACAGGTACAATTGCTATTAAAGGGTTGGTTGCAAATGCTGATGTAAGAATTACAGATATAAATGGTCAATTGGTATATAAAACAATTGCATTAGGTGGGCAAGCAGTTTGGAACGGTACAGACTACAAAGGACACAGACCTCAAAGCGGAGTCTATTTAGTATTTACAGCAAGCATCGATGGACAAAAAACATATATAGGTAAAATAGTTTTCGTTCAATGACGTGTATGAAAATAAATGAAGGGTGTTAGTATAGTTTTATAAAAATCTAAAAAAAATTATTTTATAAATTTGCTTGTTAATTGTAAAATAACTGTAATGCATAAAGTATATTAATGTTATCTAAAACAAAAGGTATAGTTCTCAAAACAATTAAATATGGTGAAAGCAGTATCATTACTACTATATTTACGAGTGAGTTAGGTAAGTTAAGCTTTATAATACAAGGTATAAGAAGTACAAAAGCTAAAAATAAGCGTTCCGGTTTATTTCAACCGGGTATGTTGTTAGATTTGGTAATATATAATCATCCCAATAAGAATCTACAAAGGATTAATGAATTTCATGCAGACTATTTTTATAAATCATTGGATGAAAATGTAATAAAAAATAGTATTTGTTTATTTACAATTGAATTATTACTTAGATTACTTCCCGAGCAAGCACCTAATAGTTTACTTTTTGAATTTTCTAAAAATTATCTAATTGCTTTAGACGGTGCAGATAGTACCGAGATTGCCAATTATCCTTTATTTTATATAATTAATATTAGCAATATTTTAGGTTTTGAAATGATAGGTACACATCCTGATGAATTGAAGGTAATAGGTTTAGGACATAATGAAACAATAGATAGAATGCCAAATGAAATTTCAGTAATTTATCAGGAAGATTTTTTTGCATTACAAGACTTATTAAGTATAAATGAAATAGAAAAAATAAGCCAAATAAAAATGAATTCGTTTATGCGATTTAGATTATTGGAGTGGTATATTTCTTTTTTGAATGAGCATTTGCAACCGTTTGGTCAAATAAAATCTTTACCTGTTTTAAAGGCAGTACTTCATGGGTAAATATATATTAACAAAACAAATATTCAGCTTGAGAAATGCTTTCCGGTTTGCCTACATCTATTAATATATTACCTGTATGGTCGTATCCAAATAGGTTGTGTGTTTTTGCAAGATGCAGATAAACATCAATGAGTGAAAATTTACCTTCAAAAGGGATATTATTAAGCACAGTACTTGTTAAAATCTGTATGCCTGAAAAACCGAAAGGAATTAATGGTTGCTCGTTTCTTGACATTTTTTCTTCGCCTGTTTTATTATTTCTCCAACCGCATAAAAGCATTTCATTATTAAATAATAGATGTCTCGATGAATTTCGATTCATGACAGCTAAAGTGGCGATATTTTCTGATTTTTCATGAGCAGTAATCATTTTAGTAATGTCTAAGTTGGTGAGTATATCAACATTCATAACTAAAAAATTTTTCTCATTTATAAAGTAATTGGTAGCTTTTTTAAGCCCACCTCCAGTTTCTAATAATTCATCTCGCTCGTCAGAAATGGTAATGTTGCTACCAAAAGAGTCATTTTCAAAAAGGGTATCTGTTATCATATTAGCAAAATGGTGTACATTTATAATAACATCATAAATACCAAATTTTTGCAAATACCTAATATTATGTTCTAAAAGAGTCTTATTATTTACCATAATAAGAGCTTTAGGACAGTTTTCTGTTAATTTTTTTAATCTAGAGCCTAAACCTGCGGCAAAAATCATTGCTTTCATTATAAAAATAACATTTTTAAGTTAATAAATTATTTTTTTTTGAGAAAATAATTTAATTTTGAGTTTCTATGAGCAATGGTGTAAAGGTATTCAAGATTGTTGACCCAATTGTACAGAGTTTATTATTTATTTGTTTTGCCTATAGCTTCGACCGTGGTAATACTTTTAGAATAATATTATTAATTATATTAGTATGGCAATTATTTAGTGCTATAGTACATTTTTTTTTACATATACATCGCAAATTAAAAGGTGAAAGACTTATATACTTTTTTATTTCATTAATTTATTTTGGCTTTTATAATTATTTTTATTTTTATTATGCAAATATTTCTAAAGAAAAATATTTTGATATAAATGATGGTGATATGCCCTTATCTATTCCAGTACATGAATTTTCTATTATAGTACCCGGAATACTCATTTCTTTTTGGTATTATCTTATCTGTTTTAGAGAATTAAATAAGATATTAAAAAAGAATCCTAATGGCTAATTGAAAAAAGATGCTAATATTAATTCTTGTATTATCAATACAAATTTTACTTGGTGTATTTTATTAGAGTTTTTCAATTACAAAATATACATTTGCTAAAAAACTGAAAATATGTCTTTATTAATAGTTGGCACCATGGCATTCGATGCATTGGAAACGCCATTTGGTAAGGTTGACCGAATTATTGGCGGTTCAGCAACTTATGCAGCTTATTCGGCTTCTAATTTTACAAAACCTGTTAAACAAGTTTCTATAATTGGTGGTGATTTTCCTAAAGAAGAAATTACTTTATTAGAAGAAAGAGGTGTGGAATTTGAAGGTGTAGAAGTTGTACCTGACGGTAAGAGTTTCTTTTGGAGTGGTCGTTATCACATGGATATGAATACTCGTGATTCCCTTATTACAGATTTAAATGTGCTTGCACAATTTAACCCAACAATTCCGGAGAGTTATCAAGACTGCGATTTTGTGATGTTAGGTAATCTTGCTCCTGAAGTGCAAATGAGTGTAATAAGACAATTGCACAAAAAGCCAAAATTAATCATAATGGATACTATGAATTTTTGGATGAGTATTGCATTAGATGATTTAAAAAAAGCTATTGGTATGGTAGATTTACTACTTGTAAACGATAGTGAAGCTCGTGAACTTACCGGTGAATATTCATTGGTTAAGGCTGCCAAAAAAATTCAAGCAATGGGGCCTAAATACCTTATTATAAAGAAAGGTGAACATGGTGCATTATTATTTTATGAAGATAAAATATTTTCTGCCCCTGCACTACCATTAGAAGATGTATATGACCCAACTGGTGCGGGTGATACTTTTGCCGGTGGCTTTATAGGTTATCTTGCTCGTACAAATAATGTATCTTTCGAGAATATGAAAGCTGCTGTGATAATGGGTTCGGCTTTAGCTTCATTTTGTGTTGAAAAATTTGGACCAGACAGATTGAAAGAAATTACACCTGTTGATATTGAAAATAGAGTTAATGAATTTATTGAATTAATTAGTTTTAATATCGCTTAGTTTTAAATTATAATATATATAAGTGCGGTTATTCAACTGCACTTTTTTTTATTTTTCAAAGCCATAACTGCACAATATGTTACTCGCTGTTCTTCCGGATGCTTTGCGGGATATTAGTAAGAACATGGACTTTATGCAGGTATTTGCAGGAGAAAACACCTGCAAAGGCGAAATTGAAGAAAGTAATTCCAACATTTAGACTCTCTGGTATTTAGGGACTACATTGGGGTTTGAGTCTAAAAAATATTCAACTCAAACCATAATAGAAAAGAAAACAAATAAATATATTGATAATATTTATTTGTCAAAAGAACTCATTTATTAGCTTAACTTTGTATAATGAACAATGCCTTATATCATACAAGTATAATTAAAGTTGGTAATTCTAAAGGAATTCGTATTCCTAAAGACTATTTGGAATTGTTAGGCAATGAAGTAGTTTTAGAGAAAACAAATGATGGTTTATTAATTCGTCCTGCATATAAAATTGCACCTTTAAAAGAGTGGGATAAACTTTTTGCTGCTGCCGATATGGCACCTGAAAAAGAATTTAATGATTGGGATATAACTATGGAAGATGGAATTTAATAAGCATTATAAAAAATGGGATGTAATTTTAGTTAATCTTGACCCTGTAAAAGGAAAAGAGATGAGTAAGATACGCCTGTGCTTAGTAATATCACCTAATGTAATGAATAAATTCCTTCATACTCTTTTAGTAGCACCTTTAACCTCCTCAGAAAAAAATTATCCTTCCAGATTGAGAATAAAATTTAAAGATAGAGCCGGAGAAATTTGCTTTGACCATATAAAAAGTATTGATAAAGAACGCATTATAAAAATTGAGGGAAGTTTAGATAAAAATTTTAGAAATTCTGCAAACGAATTATTAAGAGAGCTTTTCAGTGAAGAATAAGAGTTAAGAAATTAGGTAATATAAGGAAAACGCCAACGAAGTCGAAATAATTTATTCTATCATCGGGAGTATGATGAGCCATCAAATATAGCGTAGTCAAAAATTACACTTATCGATAAATTGATAATGTTTTTTTGAGCATTACAACGAACTGTAATTACTATAAATTTAGCTTCGTATCTTTGAATTCCGGTTTCAAACCGGCTGGTTTTCCAGACACGAGTTTGCAACGCACTTAGCCTTACTGCAAATACTCGTGCCAGACTGTGGGAAATTATCCATGATACCGATATTGCAGTAAAGGTTGAGGATGGTATTGCAATGACCACAAAAAACAGGTATCATCCAAGAGGTACGGAATTCAGGATCTTCCCAACACCAGCAAAACCTCAAAGTAAAACAATGGATGAACCAAGAAATATAATATAATATGGGCTTTAAATGGGATTTGAATTGTGTTAAAACACAGAGTGAGTTTGCATAATTCAAATTCCATTCCCATATTTATTACCAAATCGCCAGTTTTTCCGTGTAAATATTTTCATGTACCGGAACTATCTATTACCTGATTATATGCCATAGGTCAAAGGTTGGTGTATAAAACTTGGTTGGTAGAAAGTCAATAGTACCGGAACTGTTTATTACCTGATAACGTGTTAAAGGCTGGAGTAGGAATAGTCAATTTATAAAATAGCAACAGCGAAAAATAATTTTTGTCTTGTAAAAGATTTTATAGTATATTTGTTACTTAAAGTCAACACAAAATGATTAAAAAAGGATTGATAAACGACTTAATTTCAAAAAATGATTTGACAAGACTTGAACAACATTTATTATATTCCTATCTTACTAATAATAAACTAAATTTTAATGATAGTCCGATTCTCATAAAGTATTTTCAAAATTTTGAGAAAGACCTAAAGCTATATTTTGATGCATCTTCATTAAATATTACAACAATTAAAGAACTTGAAAATTATCTGGAATTAACCATCCCTGAAAATGACAGGAAACTAAATGGAGCTTTTTTTACTCCAGATTATATTATAGATTTTATTATTAATGAAATACAACCAAGTGAAAATGATAAAAACCTTGACCCAAGTTGTGGTTGTGGTGCTTTTTTAGTTGGACTTGCAGAATATTACAAAAAAACATTCGATAAATCCATATCAAAAATAATAAAAGAAAATATTTACGGCTCGGATATTCTCGAATATAATATTCGCCGTACAAAACTTATTTTATCTGTTTATGCTTTACAAAATGGCGAAATATTGCAGGAAGATGATTTTAATTTGTTTAAACAGGATAGTTTAAGAACTAATTGGAAATTTCAATTTGATAATATTGTAGGCAATCCACCTTACGTGAAATTTCAGGATATTTCCGATGAAAATAGAGAATATTTAGTAAAGAATTGGACTACTGTTGAAGGCGGGACATTTAATTTGTATTTCGCTTTTTTTGAGTTAGGATATAAACTATTAAAACCAACAGGTAAGTTAGGCTACATTACACCAAACAATTACTTCACTTCGCTATCAGGTGAGTCTATCCGCAGATATTTTCAACAAAAAAAGTGCGTATCAAGAATAATTGACTTTAGCCATAACAAGGTATTTGATGCACAGACTTATACAGCCATCACATTTTTGAACAAACTGGAAAATGAATCAATAACGTATGACAGAATAAAAGAAGGATATAAACCTGAAGATTTTTTGCCAATAGCAAACGGTTCGCCAAATTATCTTAAAGATTTGAGTTTTAAAAAATGGCGATTACTGAAATCAGAAGAACAAAAAAATATAAAGAAAATAGAAACTATTGGTACCCCAATTGGCAAACTTTTTGACATCTGCGTAGGAATTGCAACTTTGAAAGACGATATTTTTTTTATAGACGGAAGTATTGAACGTAATGGTTGTTACACCAAAAATACAGATTTTGGCACTTTTGAAATTGAAAAGGAATCTACAAAACCTGTTTACAAAATTTCTGATTTTACAACACAGGAAGAATTAGAAACAAATACAAGAAAAATAATTTTTCCTTATAAAATAATTAAAGGAATTGCATCACCGATTCCAGAAACTGATTTTAAAAAGAAATACCCAAAATGTTATGCTTATTTACTTACTCAAAAAGAAAACTTACTTGGAAGGGATAAAGGCAAAATAAAATATGAACCATTCTTTGTTTGGGGAAGAACACAAGGGCTTACAAAAATTGGACGGAAGATTCTTAATCCTACATTTAGCAAGCTACCAAGATTTTTAATGGTTGAAGAAGAAGAATCTTTTTTTACAAATGGTTATGGTCTTTTTTTTAAAGAACAGGAATTAGATAATTTAATGTTCTCTGAAACGAAAAATCAAATAAGCAAGATTGAGAATATTGATGTAGTTCAGAAAATTTTAAACTCTTATCTAATGCACTATTATATTAGCAAAACAAGTATTTCTATTGAAGGAGGATACCCATGTTATCAGAAGAATTTTATTGAAAATTTTACTATCCCTTTATTCTCAAATTCTGAAATAAATACATTAAGATATTTAAATAATAGTAATGAAATCGATAATTTTTTAATAGATAAGTATCAGTTAAAAGTATTATCCGGGAATCTTGAAGTATAGGCGTTAAACAAATCTGAAACAAAATTATTAAAATTCAAATTTGAAATTGAAGATATGCTATTTACACCAAGTAATCCGTCGGCTTTAAGTTCAGCATCTGTATTATATATTTTTGGAATTTCTCTATTAAAATCTACAATAAGTAAACAAACTCTTTCATATTTATAATTATCATCAGCAATATTTACTCTACTATTTAGTGCATTAAATGCCATTATATAAGTTTCTACTTTCGACATTGCTCTTACAAATGCTATATTATTTCTTTGTGCTTCATGTTTATCATATTCATATACAGGTATTAAATAAACTTCACCTAAACACATCCTCGGACATCGCATGTGTAAATTGAGTGCTTCGGCAAAGGTTCTTTCATATAAAGTATCAATGTTATTGCCTAAACTACTTAATTGACTTCTAACATTAATAGATAATAATTGTTCAGTCATCAACAAACCATAAATATCATCTTGCCCAGCTAACAATCCTGCTGTAAGAATCTCATTATTTGGATTGATGTTATTTGGTTTAATACATATATCTTGATCCTTCTTTTTTAAAAATCCTGCAAGTTTAAGTTCGCCATTTGAACTGCCTAAATTTGGATATATGTTATTAGGGTTAATTCCATAATTGATTAATGCAGTTTTTACTACTTCATGAATTAACTTAATTGGCTTTTGAGATCGAATTAAAGCGGTTTTACCATCTTCACCTAATTCAATAATTGTTCTTTCAAGTACCGCCTTAATTGAAGTAATAGCCTCTTGCATTGTAACGCCATTTGCCCCATTACCAAAAATTAAAACATCAAAATCTGCTTTAATTACTTCCAATCTTTCTTTTTCCTCATTATTTAAAATTGCCATCGTCAAAAAAATCTTTTATAGTTATATTTAGAGCAATTGCAATTTTCTCAATATTTACAATTGAAACATTACGTTGACCATTTTCTATGCTTGCTATATAGCTTCTATCTAAATCTGCCGTATATGCTAAATCCTTTTGAGACATATTTGCATGTTCTCTAAGTTCTTTAATCCGTAGTCCTATTTTAATTTTTACATCCACTGGTAACAAAAGTCTTAATTTGTTGATTATAAATCAAAGACTATAAGTAACAACGAAAAATAAATATTACTTTTATTGCTTAAATTTTGATGTTTTTTTTGCTTTTTACCCAATAATATCAGTAAATATTTTACTAATATATGATTACATGCCATAGGTCAAAAGTTGGTATATAAAAATTGGTTGGTGCATGGCTCAATAGCACCGGAACTGCGTATTACCTGATAACTTGTCATAGGTCATAGGTTGGTATCAAAATTGGTTGGTGTAAGGCTCAACAATTAGGTAGGGTGGATGAATTGGGTTCGGGTGTTCTGAATGTAAACCGCTACATAAAAGAGTATTCAGGTAAAAGCAAACCATTGTTTTTTGAAGGTGCTGTTTTTAAAATGACCATCCCAATACCACAAATGAATGGTGGCGTGATAATTGGGGGGATAAATGAGGGAATAAATGAGGGGATAAAATCTAAAGTTGAGGGTTTAATTGGGGGAATAAGTGAGGGTCTAACTGAGGATATAAAAGAAAAAATGAAAAACATTTTGGTTTTCATTAATAAAAGTGGTGGAACTAAAACTGCCGAAATTGAAAAAAGATTAATAATCCCTACAAAGAGTGTTGAAAGGTATATAAAACAACTCAAGCAATCAGGTCTTATCAGTTATGAAGGCAGTAAAAAGACAGGGGCTATTATCCTACCCAAAGACTAAAGGATATCCTTTGATAAACTGCACGATAAAACTGGAAGTGTATAGCGATAACAAAATAGCTACGAAATTTGCCAAACTGACTTATATTTGCACCGAGCTTCTTTGAAATACTGCCGGATAAAAAGGGATAATAAAAACTAACTGTTTCCCACCCAAACAATCAGGGTAACAATTTAGGTCTGTTTATGTAAAACTTGTTACCTCCTTGTTACTTTTATCTCCAATCAATCTTCTGAAACCATTGATAATACTGGTGTTTAGGTTACAATCTTGATGTCGCATTTTGCGACATCTTAAGGGAAATAGAAGATTAGGATGCCGTTTTGCACGAGTTTGCTACGTACTTATCCGTTCTTCCGGATTTTACGCAGGGAATCCTGAAGTGAGATATATCCTTTTCATTTATATCAGTATGTTGTTAATTTTTTGCATGAGCCTATGATAACAAGGGCTGCTAAAAATAGGGGGAAAGCTATTTTTATAATAAAGGGAACTTTCATAAGCCGTTGGTTTTGCCCGTAAACTACGGTTAATATTTCAAAAGAAAAAGCCCGTAAGTGCTTTAAAGTGCTCTTACGGGCCGAAGTGAACCTCATTGGATTTTTCTCGAACCAACTTTTAGCGGATGTAAAACTTTTATCCGTTTAATTGACATATTTCTTTTTAAAAAAATTTACCCTTTAAGGCATCTATAATTATTTTATGATCTTCTTCATCATGCAAACCCGAAACGGTTATAACTCCTACCATTCCGACGTTTTTTATAAACATTGGAATTGAACCTCCTTTAGCAATAAAATCTTTTTCATCAAGACCAAAAGTCTTTTCTAAAGTCATATTACCTTCCTTTAGGTCATTTTTTACACTTAAAGAACTTTCTTCAAATTGCTTTGCCACATTCGCCTTTCGTCTAAGCCAATTATGCTTGTCAGCAGGAAGGTTGTCGTCAACGTATAGAAATATAGTATGGTTGAGCCTCATTATTTCAACAGCTATATTTTGATTTCGATTTTTTGCTAATTCAATAATCTTTGAAGCCATTTCAAATGCAGTCCGGTTAGAAAAGCTATCCAATTCTATTTGCTTTATTATTGATTGTTTTTCAACATTATTCTGGGCCATTGACGATATATTTGATATTAAAGTGATTATTAAAAATAGATACTTCATCTTGTTTATTTACTGCATAACAATGCTTTTGTACCCCAACAACGACATTGTTCAGATCACCGTAATTACTGCTTTTATTTAAAGCGACTATGTATTCCCGATCAAGTCGGTAAGAGTTTTCATTGAATAATTCTTTTAATATTGATTGTTCGTTTCCCATACTAACCAAAATTCCCGTTCTTCCGGATTTTCCGCAGGGAATCCGGAAGAAAGAATGAACTCTTTTTTCAAAGGCATTTACTTGACAAAGCTAAATGAAATGTTTCGTTGCACTTTTTTTCTACATTTTTAATGCCATAAATGCACAATAGGCCATCATACCAACACCTGTTTTTAATGCATTTTCATCAATATCAAAATGAGCTGTGTGTACAGCATTTAAGAACTGTTTATCCTCTTTGTTAGTACCTATTCTAAAAAAACAACCCGGTACTTGTAGTGTATAAAAGCTAAAATCTTCGGCTGCCATACGCATATCTAATTCATGTACATTTGTTTCGCCAACAAAATCTTTAGCCCAATTTCTGGCTTTATCTGTAAGTGCTATATCGTTATATAAACAAGGGTATCCTACCGGTATTTCTACAATAGCAGTAGCCCCATAAGCAGCACAAGTTTGTTCAGTAATATCTTTTATTAATTGATGTGCTTCGTATCTCCACTTTTCATTCATGGTACGGAAAGTACCCATCAATTCAACTTTATCGGGTATTACATTGGTTGTAAATCCGCCTTGTATTTTACCAAAAGTAAGTACCGATGGGATTAATGGATTGCCTCTACGAGAAATAATTTGTTGCAAACCTGTAATTACATAAGCTGCAATTACAATTGGGTCTATTGTTTGGTGGGGTAGTGCTGCATGGCCACCTTTACCTTTAATTGTAATATAAATCTCATCGGCACTTGCCATATATTGTCCGCCACGAAAACCTGTTGTACCTGAAGGCAGATGAGGGTAAACATGTAATGCATAAATTGCTGCCGGCTTTGGGTTTTCCAAAACACCTTCTTTTATCATGATACTTGCCCCCCCGGGATGCCGTTCTTCTCCGGGTTGAAATATAAGTTTAATGGTACCTTCAAATTCATCACGAATTTCATTCAATATTTTTGCTGCACCTAATAAACAACTACTATGCACATCATGCCCGCAAGCATGCATAATTCCCTCGTTTACAGACCGGTAACTTACCTCATTTTCTTCTTTAATAGGTAAGGCATCCATGTCTGCTCTTAGTGCAATGCATTTTTTTTCAGGATTTTTACCTTCAATCAGTGCCACAATACCTGTACCGGCTATAATTTTTAGGTTTGTAATACCCCATGAATTTAATTGATTGACTATAAAAGCGGAAGTATTATGTTCTTGAAAAGATAATTCGGGATAGGTATGTATATGATGTCGTATTGCCTGTACTTCAGGAAAATATTGTATTGCTTTTTGTTTTATGATATTTATCATAGAATTATTTTTATTTTTTTTGGTAATGTATTTCACCCAAAGACTATTTTTATTTAGCACTAATTTTATCAGGTACAATCATACATGGGCTATACATTCCCTTAGCTTCTCTATACATACCCTCAGCCTCGGCACGGAAACGATAATTACCTACTTTTACCTTATAATTGGGGGTAACAAAAGAAATATAGGCTTTAATACCCGGAAAATTTTTAATGAAATCTGCTTTTACCAAAGTAGCTTTATTTCTATCAGGTCCATTGTAAATTTGAACTCTAAAACCTCTATTAGACGGTTGTTTTGCAAATTCTTGCAATTGTTTATTTTTTCCGGTAGTTTGTTTTGCAGTCGGGTTTGTATTGCCGGATAGTGTTTCTTTATGACTTTTTTTAATTAATACTGCCAATCTGGGGTCGGTATGTACAGAAATACTTTCTTTTTTTTGTGCAAAAAGAGAAATTGAATAAAAAATAAAAAATACTACCGAATGTATGATTTTTCTTTTCATGTTAGTTATTACATTCTACTTTCCTTCATTATCTGCATACTTGCAGAACAACCTATTCTGGTAGCTCCGGCATTAATTAATTCCATAGCAAACTTATAGGTTCTTATACCACCTGAAGCTTTTATTCCAATGGTAGATGGTAGATTTGCTTTCATAATTTTTACTGCATGTACAGTAGCACCAACTTCAGCATAACCGGTTGATGTTTTCATGAAATCAATTTCATATTTGCTATAAATTTCGCAACATTTAAGTAGTTCAGAATCGGTAAGTATTCCACTTTCTACTATTATTTTTATTTTTTTGCCTGCACTATGTATGGGTTGTAAGCAAGCAATGATTTCATTTTCAAGTTGTTTCCAATCACCGTTTTTTAAAGCACATAAATCTTGAACCATGTCCAACTCATCGGCACCGGCTTTAATAGCATCATGAATTTCTTGTAACTTATTATCGGTGCCAATATAACCAAAAGGGAAACCTATAACAGTAGCCACTTTTACACCTGAGTTATCTAATAATTTTTTTGCATT
>CAIWXG010000147.1 GCA_903916555.1 uncultured Bacteroidota bacterium | reverse complement strand
TTCACTGAAAGCCTTTTTTATTTACTACAACAATACTACAACATTTGGGCATTTTCCTAAGTCCAATTAAGACCATATCAGTAAGACCAATTTTTATAAAAATTTGATGATGAAATTGAACTAAATCACACCAAAAAATACCGTGATTTCACTGTATTTCATACGAAAAATTGTACTTACCTTGTCACCCAAAAAATAGTTGTTACAGCTCAGGAAGGCACAAAATCACAATATAACAGTTGCTGCCTAAGATTAAACTGAATGTTTTGTAAAAATAGCTGAAAAAATAATAACTCAAGTTGGCGTTAAGTCGGCTACCATCTGTAAAGCAAAAAGGGCATCATAGACATTTTGAGCATTTTTGATAGTTGTATCTATTACCGAGCGCAGAACCGCAAAACGCTTTGCACCATTTTCTGAACGGAATTGACCTGATACTTTGGTTTTCACTTTTACATTTCTGATTGCACTTTCAGATGCATTATTATCAGCGGGTACATTGTAATGATGTAGAAAAGTAAAAATACTATCCTTATGTTTTATCAATCTTTTGATAAATGCCTGTAGCTTGGTGTGCTTGTTTGTATAATCTACTTTCAGTAAATTTTCCAGTCTTTGTTCAAGATTTGCTATTGCCTGATTAGGCAATTTGTAGTCTTCTATTTTAAGCTGATGCTTTAATGCAATAGCATCTTTTATAAGGAGTTTCATTTCCTCACTCCATTTACAAGATAAAGCGTCTATAAAATTGTTAAGTTCGCGTAACAAATGAACCAAGCATAACTGATGATGTAAAGCAGGTGTTTTTAATTGTGCAGCCCAGCAATCGCTAACAAGAGTAGCTTTAGGTAATCCTTTCGGGAAATGCTGTTCTATGGTCGCATATCCCCTGTTCATTGAAGCCGCAATATAGGTTAGGACTTTGTTCTGCCATGTATGGAACCATCCTTTTTTACCTGCTATGCGGCATCCTGATTCATCGGCACCGGCAACTTCGCCATTTTCTAATTTTTGTTGTATAAGCTCATAAACCGGTAATGCCTTATTCATACTGTTTTCCAGCATATTATCAATAGTACCTTCACTTATTGGTAACCGGAATATATCTCTAAACAATAGTGCTATCCGCTTATAAGATACGTACTGAAATACTGAAAAATAAACTGCCATTGCTGCTACACTATGACCATATTGTATGGGGGCTTTAAGATGTTGCGGTAGTGAAGCTTTATTTATTTTACCACAATGAGCGCATGTTTTAGTGTGTTCCCGATGCTCTACATATTTTACTTCCACCGGCGGAATTACTACCTCTTGCCTGCGGTCTGTAACTGTCGAAATTTCCTGCTCCAAGACAGTGCCGCAATCACTACAATAACAAGGTTTATGGTCTATTACTTCGTCCGGTATGGCTTTCATTGCTAAGGTTGCTCCCGGATGTCCGTCTTGAGCACCACTACTACGACCTGTCTTAATACGAAGGTTTTTTGAATTGGAACGACCTATATCATGTGATGATGGAGTAGAACTCGTATTGCTTTTACGCCCATTAATCAGTAAATTAATTTTTACTGTCAGGGCTTTAATCTCTTCGTCTTGTAATTTGACTTTTTCAGACAACGATTCATTCAGCGTTTTTAGCTCATTATATTCAGATAATGGTATGCTAATGATTGTTTCTATAATGCAAAGAAAATATTATTTTCAATAAGTTGTAGTTTTTTTTTTTTTAGAAATTTATTTTTAAATTTGCAAATACTCAGGAATTAACCTGAGTAGTAACAATATTTTTTATCAAAATTTTTCTATTACCCTAAAGTCCTCCATAAAAAAAATTCGATAGTTGACAATGTTTCCCCGCCATTATATATTTTTCATTTACTTTTCACCACCTTCCGCACTACTACCCCACTTTCACCTTTAAAGAAACGCTATGA
>CAIWXG010000146.1 GCA_903916555.1 uncultured Bacteroidota bacterium | reverse complement strand
CCAAGTACCGCCACCTGTCATATCGCTTAATAATACTGTTGAGCCTTCGCAAACCGTATCTCTACCTAAAATAGCGGTTGGCAATGGATTAACGGTAACAATAAGTGTAGTAAAACAAGTTGTTGGTAAGGTAAATGTAATAGTTGTTGTTCCAACAGTGTTTCCTAAACCAACACCTGTACCCGGATTAATAGAAGCTATTCCCGGATTTAAGCTCGTCCATGTGCCTGTACCCGATGCATCAATTAAAATATCTGTTAAACCCAAGCACATAGAAGTTATGCCTGCAATAGGTGCTGGTGTAGGGTTAGCTGTTATAGCGGCAAGAGCACTACAGCCTGTAGATGCCACAGTATAGGAAATAGTAGTTACACCTGAGCCAATACCTGTAACAAGCCCTGTACTTGAACCGATTGTAGCATAAGCAGGAAAACTACTGCTCCAAGAACCACCGGGTGTAATATCACTTAATGTAAGTGTATTACCTTGGCAAACACCGGCAGGAGCACCTAATATAGCACTTGGAGAAGGATTGACAGTAACGGTAACAGTAGTATAGCACCCAGCACCGGTCACAGTATAGCTGATAGTGGTAGTGCCGGAAGAGCCACCTGTAACAAGGCCACCGGTTGTAATGGAGGCTGTGCCGGGTAACGAACTAGACCAAGTGCCACCGGTAGAAGTATCGCTTAATAAACTTGTAAAGCCCTGACAAACTACTAAATTCCCATTAATAGCAGCAGGGGGGGCATTATATAATAATTCTAATGCGGTGCTAGTTGCTGTTACAGATGTAGATGTACAAGTAACTACACAACGGTAATATATATGTGCTGAGATGGTAGCTGTATAGGTAATAGAAGTAGCCCCTGTTACGTTTGTCCAAGTAGTACCGTCAGGAGATGATTGCCATTGATACGTAATACCTGCACCACTTGAAGCACCTGTTATTGATAATACAGAACTATAAGATGTGCAACCCACACTAACTGTTGATGCTGCAGTGCCGGCGGAAGGAGTGCCACTACAACTGCCTTGCCAACGATATACTTGCCCGCTTGTGGGCATACCACTAATAGAAGTAGTATAAGTTGATGAGGATGGAGTAGGTGATGTACTATGGTTTGGTAATGTTTGATAATCAGTAGTACTGTTTGCTATACCTATTGTAGAAGTATTAGATGAATAAGAAGATGTTCCATAGCAAAAATCAATTATATTGGAAGTTTCATATAGTTTTACCTGAAAATTGGCATGTTGACCGGTACAGCAATACAAAGCCCAATTGTTCCACTCGAAAGTAAAAACCCTATTCGGTGCAGTACCGGATGTAAGATAATAGCAAGTATGTCCAACACCCCATAAATCATCAAAACAGGGCATAAGAGTGCCTAAGCCACCGCAAGGCAAATAAGATACTCCACCGTCATTATAATAAACTGTTGACCCACAGCTTGTACCTAATTGTATATTGCCGTTAGATGATACATAAGCTTGAGTATAAGTTGTACCACAATACACAAAATTGAATCCTATATTGTATATTGAGGTAATGTCATCGGAACTAATACTAGTTGTTGACGTACCTGTGCCGGAAATGGATGTAAAAGTACTAGAGAATGCAGAAAAACCATAAGCTGCCGCTGTTGTTTGTGCATTAGTGTTTAAGGATAAACAAGAAAGCAGACCCAAAATAAAATATTTTTTCATATATTAAAATAATTTTACCGATTAAAATATTAATTTCTGATTATAATTCCTTTTTGTAAACAAAAAATATACAAAATAAATTAGAAAAGTAAATTTAGTATTAATAATTTAATATACAAACTATTTTTATAAAAAAAAGAATTATTTTATTTGCTACTTCTAAAATACTGTATTTCGAATCATTACATATATATATTTATTTTAAAAAAAAATAGTTCCTTATAATTAGCGAAATTTTAGTTTAATAAAAAATAATTATTTTATATTTTAAATTGCTTTTTATGAATCCCAATACATCTTTTTTAATAACTTTACCCCAAATAATATAAAAATGAAAAAGTCTATAATGCTATTTTTTTTAATGTTAATTTGTATTTCTGTTTTTGCAAAACATAAAAAACATAAGAAAAAAAGCACCTGCAAAAGCAATATTGTATCTGTGTTAATGCATAGAACTGCCTGTTACGGAACCTGCCAAGACTATTACATACATATAAATAACGATGGTGTTGTAACCTATACAGGCGTGCGTTTTACACCTGATACCGGTATATTTACAAAAGAAATACCCATAGATAATGTAAAATCAATCTTCGACAAACTTACCGGGTTTCAAGTTGATACCTGCCTTGATTTATACCCAAACAAAATACCAGATTTGCCCGGATTAAATTTTGATATTGTATATAAAAATAAAACTAAAAAAATATATTGTGCCAATTTCGGACCTTATTTTTTAAAAGATATTGCTAAAAGCATAGATGAAATAGGTAAAAAAACAGATAATAATTGGAAACTAATTCCCAAAACTACAAAAAATTAATTTCCGTATCTTTGCTTTATTATGTTGTCGTTAAAGGAACAAATAGAAAAATTTCAGAAAGAAATAAACGAATTTAATGTTGCAACTGCTGCTGACATTGAAACTTATCGTATTCGTTTTTTGGGTGCCAAGGGCATTGTAAAGCAATTATTGGGTGAAATGAAAAATGTAGCTCCTGAACTTAAAAAAGATGCCGGTCAGTTACTAAACTCTTTTAAACAATATGCTGAAAATAAAATTGCAGCAGTAAAAGAAGTAGAATTAAAAGAAAGCAATACACCTAAATTAGATTTTTCTCTTCCAGGTACACCATTGCCAATAGGTACTAGGCATCCATTAAAAATAATGGAAAATAAAATAGTTACTATTTTCGAGAAAATCGGATTTAGTGTTGCTACAGGTCCTGAAATAGAAGACGATTGGCATAATTTTACTTCTTTAAATATGCCTGCAAACCATACTGCAAGAGATATGCAGGATACCTTTTATGTGGCTCAAAATCCGGATTGGGTATTAAGAACACATACATCTTCGGTACAGGCAAGAATATTAGAAACACAAAGTCTGCCGGTAAGAGTTATTTGTCCGGGAAGGGTTTACAGAAATGAAACCATTTCTGCACGTGCACATTGTTTTTTTCATCAGTGCGAAGGATTATATGTGGATAAAAATGTTTCTTTTGCTGATTTAAAACAAACATTATATTATTTTGTTACCGAAATGTTTGGTGCGGAAACAAAAGTTCGTTTTCGCCCATCTTATTTTCCGTTTACTGAACCAAGTGCTGAAATGGATATTTCTTGCACGGTATGTGGTGGTAAAGGCTGCAATCTATGCAAACACAGCGGGTGGGTTGAAATATTAGGTTGCGGCATGGTACACCCTAATATGCTACGTAATTTTAATATAGACCCCGATGTATATAGCGGTTTTGCTTTTGGTATGGGTGTAGAACGCATGACACAAATAAAATACCAAATAAACGACTTACGTTTATATTCGCAAAATGATGTACGATTTTTACGACAGTTTCAATCTATATAGTTTGTGTGTAAATATTTTAAAAATCTCTAGGCTCTAAGTGAGTATTATTTCTAATAGACTGCTCGTCATAATTGTATTTACCAAAATAATGACGCATACCTATTGATATACCATAATAACAATCTTGAACCTGAGAAACAGAATTTAATAACGAACTATATTGCCCTAATTTATCAGTAAGATGCGTATTATTAGTAGATGCATTACTATAAGGTTGATATATTATATAAGCACCCAGCATGAGTCTATTTTTCACAGATATTCTATAGCTAATTTGCGGTTGTAATATAAAACCTAAAGTAATATTATTAAACGCCACATTGCCTTTTTGGCTTGTTTTTACACCAAGACCTACATTATAACCTTGTACAGCTAAATCTTTAAAACTTTGTACCATACCATTCGGGTTGCTTTTTTGATACTGCAACTTTGTATAATAAACATCGTTTATTGACGGTATTGGTGAATTATCATAGACCGCTTTTTCAGTATTACCATTCACATAATGATAAATAGCCTCATAATCGAAAGATGCTTTTGAATTATAGGCAACCGTAACCGGGAAACTAATAATTGCGCCACAATCCATATTAAAAACAAATTTGTCTTTACGGTCTAATTCTTTATTAATTTTAAATAATAATGGAATACTGAAATTATAATAATTAATAGTTTCAGTAATAGGTGCATTTGAAGTAACTAATTGTCTGAAAATTCTATTTTGATAATCTGTTGATTGATATTCTACATGAAAAGAGTCCATTTTTATATTACCTGTAACCATAGAAAATAATACACCAAAGCCAAAGCCTATATTTCTATCATGATTAAAAAAATACCCTTTTTGTATTGAGATACCGTTTGAAGAACTTGTCGTAAACTCTATTTTACCTATATATGAATTAAGTACATTTAGATAAGGTTTATCATTAGGAAATGGGACAGCAAAGTTTTGGAATAAAATTTGTCCACTCATCAAATTACATTCAAAATACCTATAAGGATAATCTTTCTCATCTATTACCCCACCCCTCTCTTGTGCAGTAGAGTAAAAAGAAAAAAATGACAATAAGGATACTAAAACTATTTTACGCATTTTAAATTATTTAATTTTTAATAAATCTAACTGTTTGCAGTTTAATACCGTTTTTAATACAGGTTACAAAATAACAACCGGTTGCAAACCCATGTAAATCAATCTTATCTATATTTTTAGCTTGTTTTGTAGAAGACAAAATTCGCCCATATACATCACAAATTTCCAATTGTACATCATCAATATTATCAGTATTGATTATAAAATTTACGTAATCCAAATTTGTAGGATTGGGGTACAAAGAAAGAACCGGCATCTCCGTTTTGCGAATCGTATTAGTACCAAGTGGTGTATTTACATACGTTTTTTGCATACAACCGTTCAACATTGTAATGACCCAATAATACTTAGTAATAAAATTAGGAGATGTATTGGCATAATATTGATTTATTTCACCTGGTATTAATGTTGAATCTAGCGTTAAAGCATCATCGTAACCCCATTGATACGAATCCTCAAAAGCTTTTTGGCAAATAAACTGAGGATAAGAATAAAACACTTCCGGTGTATCAGATACTGCATTAGCTGCAATATATGCAACAAAAGAGTCCTCAGCCGAACACATTGCACCACTTTGATGTGCAGTTAGATATACTACTCCTTTACCTGCTGAATCAAAATTAACTATACAATATTGTTTTGTAGTTCCTGTTGCCCATACTGTTGCATTATTAGATGTCCACTGATAGGTAACACCGGGTATCGGTGTAGTGGTTCCAAAATTTTGATACATCGTATTCGTACAAAGTAAGTTAGGCGGCATTGTAGTTATTTTTACAGTTAGATAAGGGCTAATTACAACTCGTACCGGTTCTGTATTCGTACAACCATTTGCACTAATAGTATTTAAATAAACAACAGAAATGGTATCGGAAGTGGTATTTACCAATATCTCATTTATTGAGTCAATACCTGCTCCGGCACCATTGGATACACCACTTACAACCGGGCGAATCCAACTAAAAGTAGCACCGGTAATATTACTACTAGGTATATAGTGAAATAGTGTGCTATCACAAATTCCCGGCGGAGTAAGTGACGAATTAAGAACCGGTTTAGGGTATATTTTTACTGAGTCTGTAGTAAAATTTTGGCAACCATTAATTGATAATGTGTCTATATAGAAAACAGTTACTGCTCCTGTTGTTAGATTAACTAAGTATTCGTTCGGGCTACCACTACCAGATGCGGGAGGATTACCAATACTACCATTTGCAGGACGATACCATGTAAAAACGACACCGGAAGTTGTGCTGGAATCAAGATATGTAAATAAAGAACTGTCGCAAATAGGTTGCGGTGGAACAATATTAGTTAATAATGGTTTGGGATTTACTGATAAAGAAATTGTTTGAACATTTTTACAACCATTAACTGTTAAGGTATCAACATAAGTTACTGTTATAGGATTGATGGTAGTATTAACCAATCTTTCATTGATGTTACCCGAACCTCTATCGGCAGGATTCGTTATTCCTGCTACTAAAGCCCTGCTCCAAGAATAAGTTGTACCTATCGTTAAACTTGAATCTATATAAGTAAAAAGAGCACTATCACAAACAGAATGCGGGCTAAGCGTACTGCTTAATACCGGCTTAGGATTTACGATAACCGTATCGGGTTCGTAACTTGCACAACCGGAAATTGTTAGCGATGTTAGGTAAATAACACTTATTGGATTAGCAGTCGTATTTATGAGTACTTCATTTATAGAATCACCGCCACTTGCAGCAGGGTTACTAATGCCGGCAATACTGTCTCTATGCCAATATAAAGTAGTACCGGCAGTACCGCTTGATAATACATAGGAATAAAGAGTACTGTCGCAAATAGTACTTGTTGCCACTGATGTTGTTAAAGTAGGTATCGGGCTTACTGTTACTCTTATCGTATCTGTATTTACACAACCATTTGCTTTAATAGTATCAATATAGATTACAGAAACAGCATGTAAAGTGGTATCAAGTAATGTTTCACTAATATTACCGGTATCACTATTTGTCGGATTAATAATACCAACTGTGGCAGCTCTACTCCATGCAAAAGAAACACCGGGTACTAAACTACTATCAGTATAATGAAAAGTAGCACCGGCACAAATTGAGAACGAACTAACCGTATTACTTAGCGATAATTTTGAGTTCACAACTACAGTAATAGTCTCATAATTGATACAACCGTTTGCATGCAATGTATCTATATAAGTTACTGTTATAGGTAAAAAAGTTGTATTCATAAGATATTCATTAATATCACCTATACCGGTTGTAGCCGGATTACTTATTCCCGTTACCGTATCTCTGCTCCAAGTAAAAGTTGTTCCTGTAGTAAAACTCGTATCTAAATAAGAAAACAAAGTGCTATCGCAAATAGAGTGTGGCGTAAGTGTACTGCTCAAATTAGGTTTTGGGTTTACTGTAACTGTTAATTGTTGTGTGTTTTGACATCCATTAGCAGTGAGTGTGTCAACATAAATAACATTGACAGACGAATATGTCGTATTTATTAGATATTCAGAGGGATTGCCCACTCCTGATGCAGCAGGATTAGTGATACCGGCTGTAAATGCACGACTCCAAGAATAGGTTGTACCACTAACCAAACTTGAATCTAAATAACTGAATAAATTGCTATCGCAAATTGTAGCCGACATAACTACATTACTTAGAATAGGTTTAGGATTTACAGTAACTGTAATAGGTGCAAAATTTTGACAACCATTAATTGTAATTGTATCTATATAGGTAACTGCAATCGCATTGACAGTAGTATTATTTAAGTATTCATTGGGGCTGCCAGTGCCACTTGCAGCGGGATTCAGAATTCCTGCAAATGTAGTTCTACTCCAAGAATAGGTTACACCTGTAGTTAAGCTGGAATCTAAATAAACAAATAGCGTACTATCGCATACGGTTGTTGACGTAATTATATTATTAATAAAGGGCTTAGGATTAACAGTAACCTGAACTGCTTGGAAATTACTGCAACCATTTGCATACAAGGTATCTATATAGGTAACAACAATCGGGTTAGTTGTCGTATTTTCTAAATATTCATTCGGATTTCCGATACCACTTGCAGCCGGATTAGTGATTCCTGTTAGTATATTTCTACTCCAAGCAAATGTAGTACCTGTGGTTAAGCTGGAATCTAAGTAACTAAATAAAGTACTATCGCAAATAGGAGTAGGAGCAAGTGTGTTACTAAGTGTCGGTTTCGGATTTACAACAACACTAACTGTTGCAATATTACT
>CAIWXG010000145.1 GCA_903916555.1 uncultured Bacteroidota bacterium | reverse complement strand
GACCATGATATGCTTGAAAACCATAAAGTACAATGTAAATCATGCCACGACCCACACAATGGTGGTGGTGCTGCACACTTGCTCATTAAAAGCAACACAGGTAGTGCTTTATGCTTAACTTGCCATAACAAATAATACCAAGTACACTTTTTATTATCAGAGGCTACTCGTTTTGGGTAGCCTCTACTATTTTTGTAAGATTAGAAACAAAATTTACAAAACCAATTAAACAAAAACTATTAAATTTGAACCCACAAAACATCTTATTATGAAAAACATTATTTATTTTGCATTTATAAGTATATTATTTGTTGCATGCCAGAGTGGTGCAAATAGCCAGCACCCTACAGTTGAATATGAAGATAAAAAATCTTCTTTAAGTGAAATGGAAAAGAATAGTCCATTAAAATTTTTAAAGGTTAATGGTACTAATCGTAATAATTTAGTGAACCAAACTGTAGTTGAAGGTGAAATTACCAATAAAGGTACCTTAACAAGTTACAAAAATATACAATTACAATTTATTTTTAAAGATGATGCAGGCAGTGAAATTGAAAAACAAAAACATGTTTTAGACGAAGTAGTAAAACCAAATTCTACAATTAATTATAAAGTAAAAGTGAAACATGTAAAAGGTGCAAATACCGTAGTTGTTGATATTATTGATGCTTCGGCTCTATAAAAAAGAACAAGTCCAAATCTATAAAGATTTGGACTTGTAAATAAAAAAACATAATAAATAATTATACTGTAATTAGCAAAGCTTCTCTAATTCTTAATTCCAACTCATCCATCATCTCCGCATTATCTGTTAAAAATTGTTTTACAGCATCTCTACCCTGCCCTACTTTATTTTCACCATAGCTATACCAAGAACCGCTTTTCTGCAAAAATCCAAGCTCAACACCCATATCAATAATTTCACCTATCTTACTTATACCTTCGCCAAAAATCATATCAAATTCTACCTGACGGAAAGGAGGAGCAACTTTATTTTTTACAACTTTTACTCTTGTTCTGTTACCGCTTGCTACTTCGCCATCTTTTATCTGGCTTATTCTGCGAATATCTAAACGAATAGAAGCATAAAATTTAAGGGCATTACCCCCGGTTGTAGTTTCAGGGTTTCCAAACATAACGCCAATTTTCTCTCTCAATTGATTAATAAAAATACAGCAACAGCCAGTTCTGGAAATTGTAGCAGTAAGTTTCCTTAATGCTTGGCTCATTAATCTAGCTTGTAAGCCCATTTTGCTTTCACCCATTTCACCTTCAAGCTCACCTTTAGGTACTAAAGCAGCAACAGAGTCGATAACTACTACATCAACAGCACCTGAAGAAATTAAACGGTCAGCAATTTCCAAACCTTGTTCACCAAAATCAGGTTGTGAAATAATTAAATTATCTACATCTACACCCAATTTACGTGCATAATTAGCATCAAATGCATGTTCTGCATCTATTATAGCACATATACCGCCTAATTTTTGTGCTTCAGCAATAGTATGTAATGCTACGGTTGTTTTACCGGACGATTCCGGACCATATATTTCTATAATACGACCACGAGGAAAACCACCGACACCTAAAGCCACATCTAAACCGATGGAACCGGTACTGATAACTTCCATTTTTTCTTTTTGCTTGTCGCCAAGCACCATTACAGAACCTTTTCCGTAATCTTTTTCTATTTTATCTAGGGCTAGTTTTAAAACTTTTAATTTATCTTCTGCCATATTAACTGTTGCCTTTGCCATAATAAGTTTTATCAAAAATAGGGAAATAAATGCAATAGTACTTGTTAATTAAAAAATATAAAAATTGAGAACATTTTACAATTTTTTTCAACTATTCAGCCTCTTAAAATTTATCCCTTCAGGATTTTGAAAAATGAATAATTGCTTTTTATTTAGCATGCCTAAATAAAAAGCTTTTTTTTTTTAATGTTTTATCAATAAGAAATTTAACTATTTTTTCTTTTTAAATAAATCATTTAAACCCTTTTTTGCCTCATTGGCAGCATTGTTTATAGCTTTATTTTTAGAACTGTCTCCACCACCTAATATTTGTTTTTTTACTTCGTCTTTAACAGTATTAACAGCTTGTTTTTTAATTGCAGCAACAGTATCTTTTACTACAGTTTTTACACTGTCAATTTTCTTTTGCACTTCAGCTTCCACTTTCTTTTTTACGTCATCAACAGCATTGCCCGCAACATTTTTCAAACCGGTTTCAACAGTAGGCTTTGTAATAGTACCACCAATTTTTGCAGATAAATTTATAGTATTACCAACTTGCAGCGGTATGCCTTTGCTTGCCGCTTGACTTACCATATTATTGATAATACCACTTGATTCACCACCTAATATAGTTTTAGGTACTGCCATATTTATACCATAATCAATTGTTTGGTCGAAGCCATGACTACCTGCAATTTCAGCATCTATTCCACTCATTT
>CAIWXG010000144.1 GCA_903916555.1 uncultured Bacteroidota bacterium | reverse complement strand
AATGATCGGTTAATTTATAATACAAAATCGGGCGTTTTATCGTATGACAGTGATGGAACTGGTTCAACTGCACCAGTTGCTATTGAAGTATTAGGTACGCCAACATCACATCCTTTATTGGTAGCTACAGATATTATTTTGGTTGCCTAATATTTATTAAAATTCAATAAGTTATACATTCACTTGGCTTTAATCGTGTTGATTTAAGTCAAGTGATTTAAAAAATTATAAGTAATTAATAAAAAACTTTCCTAAGAAGTTATTCTCATAACTGCTTACAAAATTCTTTAAAACTGTGAAAGTTTTGTAAAGTCTGCTTGCAAAATTGCTTGCCGGTTAAAAAAACTGTCAGCACCCAACACAAAATTGTCATCAGTCGATAAAGTTTTGTAAAGTCCGTTTGAAAAATTGTTTGTCGTTAAAAAAATTTGTTAGCACCCGTTGCAAAATTGTTTAAGTCTGAGAAGGATTTGTAAAGGTTGCTGGTAAAATTGATTGCGGCTTAAAAAAATGTTAGTCCCCCGTTGCAAAATTGTTTAAATCCGATAAAGATTTGTAAAGTCTGCTTAAAAAATTATTAGGTACTTAAAAAATTTGTATGCATTCATCACAAAATTTTTTAGAGACGAAAAAGTTTTGTAATGTTTGCTTAAAAAATTATTTATTGTTAAAAAAATTGTTAGCACTGATTACAAAATTGTTTAGACCAGAAGAAATTTTGTAAAACCATTTTACAAAATTTTTTGTGGTTAAATGAATTTGTCAGCATCTGTAACGAAATTGACTCCTATAAAGAAAAATTGTGAAGACACAGCAAAATTTTTTAAGAGTTTAAGTCGAATCGGAGAGGGTGCAATACCTCTGCTGAAATATCAACACACAACAAGCATCTGCTGTTTGTAAATCAGCAATTTTCTGAAAGGGTTAATAAAAAATTAATAAATAACAATGACTTGTTTTTTGGCATGTTGATTGCTTTTAAATATAAAGCAACACTTTTATTATTTTTTATTAGAGGTTCACACATGAAAAAATCAACAAAAATAGCGGCTGGTGTAGCGTTAGCCTTATTGGCTAGTGGTGCATCTGCGGCATTTATAACTCCTGGGTCTAGTACAACGCCTACATCATCTTCGATTCTTTTTGCTGCTACGGATAATAATTCAGCAAGTGCAAATTATTTACATACTTTTTATTATGATTTGGCATTGGATAATGCCGGACTTAATTCTCGTAGTTTTGTAAATGGAACAGAAGGTGCAAACGGAACTTTGACTTGGAACCTTGCTGGCGTTTCACAATTTGCTAATTATGCTGCAGATAATGTGAATTTAACGTGGTCAATTGTAGGTGGTGAAAGTAAAAACTCGACTAATTTAACGCAATGGGGCGCACTATCTACAGGAGTTGCCGCGACTGATTTTGCGAAGGGTGCTACAGCCATAAATAATTCTTTAAGTCCAACGGGTGCGATTGGAAGTTGGATTAATTCATTCAACATTAATATAAATCCTGGTGATGTGATTGGTAATGATGTGGGTGATAAAGTCCCAAATACTCCATCAACTTCATTTTATGAAGACTATT